>NZ_JBFADP010000001.1:0-273090 GCF_040641415.1 Streptomyces sp. NPDC020875
GGTATCAATGGTCACGGCGAACCGGGGCAAGCAGCCCAGCCTGGCGCAGCTGCGGGCTTTCGCGGCGGTGGCCGAGCATCTGTGTGGGCGATACTGGGTTCGAACCAGTGACCTCTTCGGTGTGAACGAAGCGCTCTCCCGCTGAGCTAATCGCCCGGGAACGCGCCGCCAACATTACCCCATGTCAGCGGGGCTCCGGACCACCCGGCCGGACGGCGGTCACCCACCGGCCGGACGGCCCCGGTGGCACGTGTTATGTCTCGATCTTCCACGGCATCACGATGCCGAACTTCCAGAGGTAGATCCCGGCCAGTACGGCGCAGATGGCCACCCCGACCGAGGTGAGGATGATGTTCCGCCGCCGTACGCGGGGATCGAGGGCGCGCTGTGCCGCCTCGCTCACCTTGCGCTTGGTCCAGCGGAGCACCAGCTGCGCCCAGACGAACTCGGTCGCCCAGATCGCCATACCGGCGAAGATCACCACCCAGCCGGGGCCGGGCAGGACCAGCATGGCGACACCGGCGCCGACGACCGCCAGGCCGACCAGGAACACCCCGACCTGCCAGCTCAGGTGGAGCGCCTTCGACCGCTTGATGAAGGCCGGCGCCTTGGAACCGAGTACCGGCTCGGGCTGTTCCTCCGGGTCCTTGCCCGTACCGGGCGCGCCGTCGGCGGCCCCCGCCGCCCCCGTCACGGAAGCCGAGTCCTGAGTCACCAGGTTCTCCCCCCGCTCGCTCTCCGTTTTCATGCGTTCAAACGTACCGGATCACCCTCCCGGTTCACCGGATTGGACGTATAACGCAAAGTAATGCAGGGCCGTACGAGCGACATGAAGGATCACAAAACGGTCAGAGGGGTTTACAACGACACCGTAGGTGGCATGTCGATTTCGCCGACGTGCGAATCCCCGAGCGCACACTGAGCGAAAGGCCCTGGCGCTTATGAACACCACGGTCAGCTGCGAGCTGCACCTGCGCCTCGTTGTGTCGAGCGAGTCATCACTGCCTGTACCCGCGGGCCTGCGGTACGACACGGCCGATCCCTATGCCGTGCATGCCACCTTCCACACCGGAGCCGAAGAGACGGTCGAATGGGTCTTCGCCCGCGATCTGCTCGCCGAGGGGCTGCACCGGCCCACCGGCACCGGCGACGTCCGGGTCTGGCCGTCCCGCAGTCACGGTCAGGGCGTCGTCTGCATCGCGCTGAGCTCTCCGGAGGGCGAAGCGCTGCTGGAGGCCCCGGCCCGGGCCCTGGAGTCGTTCCTCAAGCGGACCGACGCCGCGGTACCACCGGGTACCGAGCATCGCCACTTCGATCTCGACACGGAACTGTCCCACATCCTGGCCGAGAGCTGAGGCAGGCCGGGAACCGCCCGGCGCCGTCCTACTCGGGGAGACGGCGCCGAGCGGACCCTCCCATAGGTGACACACCGGTGCCGTCACCGCGTCCGCGCGGTGACGGCACCGCTGCGTTCCGGGGCGAACCGCTAGAGTGCACCGGAATTCGGCGGGCACCGGCCCGCGGCAGGCCATGGAGCGCATCGTGCTGATCCCTCACGACACCAGATTCGCCCTCGACATGGTGGTGGACCTGGTGAACACGGCGCCGCAGGACGATCACGGCGCCGGGGTCACCGAGGAGAGGCTGGCGGACGTGGCCGCCCTCGAAACCTTCGTACAGGCGCACTCCATCAGTGATGTGGGCGAGCTGGGGGGCCGCGATCTGCACGCCGTCCGCCGGGTCCGGGACCGGTTCGCGGAGATCTTCGCCGCCTCCGAGCGGAGGGCGGCGGCGGAGCTGGTGAACGATCTGGTCGCCGAGGCGGGTACCACTCCCCAGCTGACCGATCACGACGGCTACGACTGGCACGTCCACTACTTCGCGCCGGGCGCCTCGGTGGCGGACCATCTGGCGGCGGACGGCGGGATGGCCCTCGCCTTCATCGTCGTCGCGGGCGAGCAGGAGCGGCTGCGGCGCTGCGAGGCACCGGACTGCGGCCGGGCCTTCGTCGATCTGTCCCGCAACCGCTCCCGCCGCTACTGCGACAGCCGGACCTGCGGCAACCGGCTCCATGTGGCCGCCTACCGGGCCCGCCGCAAGGAAGCGGCGGGCTGAGCGGAGAGAGGCCGTACGGAAACCGTTCGCGCGGGCACGGGACGGGTCCGGTTCGGACGGCAGACCACCGGCACCCGCGGCCCCCCGGCAAGCCCTCACAACAGGAACAGATCGTGGACGGCGGCCATCAGCAACAGCACGCCGATCACCGTCAGGAAGATCATCAGCGGCGGCTGGGAGAGCGCGAAGAGACAGCCCCTGGGCTCCTGCGGCTGCTGCGGCTCTGGTGTCGGTACGGGATTCCCCCGCGAGGTATCGAGCATCTCGGGGTGATGATGACGCAGAGCGCGGCCCCTTGATCGCTCAACACACATAGTGGGGGCGGGAGTTCATCACATCCCGCCCCGTCGTCTCACCCCTTGAGAAGTTCCGACCGACCGGTACAGAAACGGCGCCTCCGGCGGGCCGTCAGATGCCGTGCTTCTTGAGGATCGCCTCGATGTCGCTGAAGTCCTCGCCCGCGCCCCCGCCGGACGACTTGCCACCGGACGCGGCCCCGGCGGGCTTCGAACGCTTCCCCGGCCGGGCCTGTCCCGCGCCCAGCGACGGGGCCGAGGCGGCGGGCGCCACGGCGTCCCGCCGGGCCGCCGCCTTCGCCGCCCGGCGCTCCTTACGGCCGGGCAGACCCTTGCGCCGCTCCACGCCCCGGATGCCCATGAACATCGCCCACGCCCCGCCGAGCAGCCCGAACCCGATCCACGCCGTCGGGCTGAAGGCCGTGTCGACCGCCCAGGCGACCGCGCCGGTGAGCACCAGACCGAGCGGGATCAGGGAGTACGCGGCGATCCGCGCGGCCGTCAGAAAACGCCTGCGGTACGCCGTCACCCCGGCGATGCCCAGGCCCGCCGCGGCCACCGCGGAACATATGGTCTCGGCAATCATCCGGTCCTCCTGCTCGGTTCGGCGCCGGTACCCGGCGCCCGTCCATCCTGCTGCCACTGCCGACCCGACCGGGCGGCGCGCGTCGGCGATCCGCCGCACTCGCCGGTTGTGTCCCTTCCATCCTGCACCGACCGACGGCGGCGGGGCCACGGGGACGGGCCGGTCTCAGGGGGATCTCCGGGACGGGATCGTCCCAGGGGCGGGGCCCTCACCCGGGCCGGGCGGCCCGGCTGGGAGACTCACCGTATGAACGACTCCACACCCTCCTCCGTTCCCGCGCCGTCCGCCGTGCCGCCCGCGCCCGTCGTCCTGGACGTCTGGTGCGAACTGCAGTGCCCCGACTGTCTGACCGCCCTCGACGATCTGCGGGCCCTGCGCGAGCGGTACGGCGACCGGCTGGAGGTACGGCTGCGGCACTTCCCGCTGGAGAAGCACAAGTACGCCTTCGCCGCCGCGCAGGCCGCCGAGGAGGCGGCGGCCCAGGGGCGGGGCTGGGAGTACGCCGGGGCCGTGCTCGCCGGGGTGGACGAGCTGAACCGGCGCGGCGAGGAGTTCCTGGTGGCGACCGCCCGGGAACTGGGCCTCGACGACGGCGAGTTCGACACGGCGCTGATCGACGGACGGCACATCCTGGCCGTCGACGCCGACCAGGCCGAGGGCAAGGCGATCGGAGTGACCGGCACGCCGACCTATCTCGTCGGCGGCGAGCGGCTGGACGGCGGCAAGAGCCAGGAGGGGCTGCGGGCCCGCATCGAGGAGATCGCCGACCGGCTGCTCGCGGAGTAGACCCCGGTATTTTTCCGGCGCACCCGTCACAGCAGGGGCTTGCTCCAGAGGACCCCGGTCTCCCCGGCGCCGGACGGCGGCGGGCCGTCCTCGGTGTAGCCGAGGGCGGTGACCAGCCGGACCGCCTCGGCGGCGGCCGGCGGTACGGAGACCCGGACCGTGTCACAGCCCCAGCCGCGCAGTACCTCCTCGGCGGCGAGCGCGGCCACGGTGCCCCGGCCCCGCCGCCGGTCGGCCGGGTCCACATGGAGCGCCCGGAGGGTGCCGGTGCGGGGTCCGGCACCCGGCAGGGTCGCGATCTCGACACCGCCGACGCGGCGCCCGTTGACGCAGATGTCGTAGTCGCGGGCACGGGCGCCGCCGGTCTCGTTCCGTGGCGGCCCGGTCGGCCGCAGGGTCGTCGTCACCGGGGTGTTCTACCCATCCCGGGGACGGTCCCGCACCGGCTTCCGGGTCAGGGAAGCCGGGGATCGGGGTCGGCCGCCGCGCGCTCCTCGAAGATCCGCATGGCCTTGGCGGTGACCGGGCCCGGGGCGCCGGGCAGTTCACGGCCGTCGATCCGGTGGACCGCCTGCACATCGCGGAGGCTGGAGGTCAGGAAGATCTCGTCGGCCCGTGCCAGTACGTCGAACGGCAGATCGGTCTCGGTGGCCCCGGTCCACTCCACCGTCAGGGCGCGGGTGATGCCCGCGAGCGCGCCGGAGGAGACCGGCGGGGTCAGCAGCTCACCGCCGACCACGACGAAGATGTTGGACCCGGTGCCCTCGCAGAGCTGCCCGACCGTATTGGCGAAGAGCGCCTCGGACGCGCCGTGCTCGGCGGCCCTGGCGAGGGCGACGACGTTCTCGGCGTACGAGGTGGTCTTGAGTCCGGTGAGCGCGCCGCGCTCGTTGCGGACCCAGGGGACGGTGATCGCGGCGGTGGTGTCGGGGCGGCGGGCGGCGGGGCCGAGGGCGACCACCAGGGTCGGTCCCGCGGTGCCCCGGTCGGAGCCGAGCGGGGAGATCCCGCCGGTGTAGGTGATCCGCAGCCGTCCCAGGTCGACCGGGTTGGCGTCGAGGACGGCCGCGCAGGCGTGCCGGATCTCGTCGTGGTCCGGGTCGGGCAGTCCCAGTCCGCGGGCGGAGCGGGTGAGGCGTTCGAGGTGGAGGGTGAGGGCGAAGGCCCGCCCGTGCTCGGCCTTGGCCGTCTCGAATACTCCGTCGCCGACGGTGAGACCGTGGTCGAGTACGGAGACCCGGGCCTCCGCGGCGTCCCTCAGCGCACCGTCCACCCACAGCTTCATCAGTACCGTCCTTCCGCGTTCAGGGCGGCCGGGGCCGGATTCACGGCCCCCTCCGCCGGTGCCGCCGCACCAGCCGCACCATCGTCGCCCGACGCTATCGCGAGCAGTCTGCGGGCCTTCAGCTCGGTCTCCGCCCATTCGCGGTCGGGGTCGGAACCCCAGGTGATCCCGGCGCCGGTGCCGAACCGCAGCAGGGGCCGGTCCGGGTCGGCGCGGTCGATCCAGAAGGTGCGGATGCCGACCGCCAGCTCGGCCCGGCCCCGGTCGGCGTCGACCCAGCCGATACCGCCGCAGTACGGCCCCCGGTCCGCGGTCTCCAGCGCCTCGATGATCCGCAGGGCGCTGGATTTGGGCGCGCCGGTGACGGAGCCGGGCGGGAAGGTGGCGCCGAGGAGGTCGCGCCAGCCGCTTCCGGTCCGCAGCTCGCCGCGGACGGTCGAGACCAGGTGGACCAGTCCGGGGTGGGGTTCGACGGCGCACAGCTCGGGCACCGTGACGGAGCCGGTGGCGCAGACCCGGCCCAGGTCGTTGCGGACCAGGTCGACGATCATCACATTCTCGGCGTGGTCCTTCTCCAGCAGATCGGCCGCCGTCCGGCCGGTGCCCTTGATCGGCCCGGATTCGACGGTGGTCCCGGAGCGGCGGAGATACAGCTCGGGCGACGCGGTGGCGATCTCCACCCCGTGACCGGGCAGGCGAATCGTTCCTGCATAGGGGGCGGGGTTACCCCGGGCGAGCAGGGCCGTGAGGGCGTCGACATCGGCCCGCTCCCCCCGCTCCGGCAGTGGAGCGGAGAGCACCCGGCACAGGTTGGCCTGGTAGACCTCGCCCGCCGCGATGTGCTCCCGGATCCGGCGGACACCGGCGGTGTAGGCGCCGCGGCCGAGGGACGAGGTCCAGTCGGCGGCGGCCGGCCCGTGCCAGCGGCCGGGGACGGGCGGCGGCACGGGTCCGGTCCGGACGTCCGCGAACCGGGCACAGGTGATCCGGCCCTCGAAGTCGGCGGAGACGGCCCAGAAGCCCGCGGAGTCCAGGGCCTCGGGATCGTGGGTGACGTCCCGCAGACCGGTGGCGATCAGATGCCCGAATCGGGCCAGCGGAGGGTGGTGGTGCACGATGTCGAGTCTATGACCGGGGCGGATGCGTCCGGGACGGCCGAGGTGCCGGGCCGCCCGCCGGAACCGGACCCGTCCCGGTGGCCGCCCCCGCGGCGTACTGGAGCCGCCTCCGGACGACTGCGGGGCGAACACACGTCAGCACGCTGCGGAAACGCGTTTTTGTGCTGGCCCAGGAATCCGCTAGAGTTCAACACGTCGCCGGGACGCGGAAGCGGACCGGAAACGACAGGCGGACGTGGCTCAGTTGGTAGAGCATCACCTTGCCAAGGTGAGGGTCGCGAGTTCGAATCTCGTCGTCCGCTCGATGTTGGGGGATCTTCCCGAACCCCCGCACTCCGGGTGGAGTGGCCGAGAGGCGAGGCAACGGCCTGCAAAGCCGTCTACACGGGTTCAAATCCCGTCTCCACCTCCAAGGACGATTAGCTCAGCGGGAGAGCGCTTCCCTGACACGGAAGAGGTCACTGGTTCAATCCCAGTATCGTCCACCGGATCCTCCGGGATCCCCCGCGCGATTAGCTCAGCGGGAGAGCGCTTCCCTGACACGGAAGAGGTCACTGGTTCAATCCCAGTATCGCGCACGCGGGCCGTACGGCCCCGAACGCCTTCCGGCGGGCTCGCCCCCGGTCGGTTCCCGCGCGATTAGCTCAGCGGGAGAGCGCTTCCCTGACACGGAAGAGGTCACTGGTTCAATCCCAGTATCGCGCACACCTCCGGAACCCCGGTCGCCTTCTCGGTGACCGGGGTTCCGTCGTTCCCGGGGTCCGGGCCGCGCGGGTGGCCGCGGCCGGGGCGGGTCAGGAGGAGAAGAGCATCCGGCCGAAGCCCCGGCGGTGGCCGTGGTGACCGCCGTGATGGCCGCCGTGGTGACCACCGTGCTGCGGGGCGCCCCAGGCGGGCGCGTGGGCCGCGGGGTAGGCGGCGGGCGGCGCGGGCGGCGGCGGGGCCTGCTGGACCCACTGCGATTCCAGTCGGGTCAGCGACTCCAGCTCGCCGTAGTCGAGGAATATCCCCCGGCAGCCGCCGCACTGCTCGATCTGGACACCACTGCGGTTGTACGTCTGCATCAGCGCGTGGCACTTGGGACACTGCATCGTCGGGCTCAGCTCCTCGCCTGTCGTTCCGTGCGGCCCGGTTGAGGTGCCCGGCCGCAGCAGCACCCTACGTCGGCCCGGCGGCGCCCGACGAGGGCTTCCGGGTCACAACTCCGGTGCCAGCCGGGCGATCCGGACACAGGCTTCCAGAACGGCCGTATCGGTCTCGTCGGGCTCCTGTTCCTCCCGGGCCGCCCGGACCAGGGCGAGCGCCGCGCTCTGCACGGTGAGCGCCCGGGCCGGGACGTCCAGCCGGGCCCACGGGTCCGCCGGGTCGACGGCCGCTCCCCCGGCCGCCGTGTACGTGTCGAGGAAGCGGCCCCACACCTCGGGCGCCAGCAGCCCGGCGGCGAACCAGGCCGCCGGGCGGGCCAGGTCCCAGGCTTGGTCGCCGATACCGAGATCGTCGACGTCGATCAACAGCCACGGCCCGTCCGGGGCGGGGCTCCGGACCAGCTGGCCCAGGTGGAGATCGCCGTGGCAGAGCCCGGCGGGCCCCGGCGCGGCGGCCTCGCCCCGGGCCCGGGCGGGCAGCCGGTGCCAGGCGCGCAGGACGTCCCCGGCGGCCGGATGACGGGTCTCCCGCCGCATCCGGGCGATCGCCAGGGCCGCCTTCGCCGGGCCCCGCGCCGGGGGCGGCGGTCCCGGCAGGGACTCGGGCGGGACCGCGTGCAGCCGGGCCAGCAGGGTCGCGGTCTCCTCCCAGGGCGCGGCGTCCGGGTCGGCCGGGTCCACGGGTGATCCGTACGGCCAGTGGCTGACCAGCCGCCCGGGGACGGCGGGCGAACCGGCGGGCGGGAAGAGCGGGGGCAGCAGGATCCCGGCGAGCCGGGGATCGGCCGCGATCGCGAGCCTGGCGCGGAGTTCCCGGGGATCGGCGGCTTCGTCGTGCGCCTTGGCGACGGTGTTCCCGTGGCGTACGACCAGTCCGTCGGGGCGGTCCGCGAGCACCTCGGGTCCCCGGGCGCAGCCCCGGCAGGCCGGATCGGCCGCCGTCCCCGGTCCGGGGTGCGCGGCGTCCCGGGCGATCCGGACGAGCGCGTCGACGGCGGCAGGGGCGGTGGCGGCGGTCGCGCTGATGGTCACTCCCCCGGGTGCGATACGGCTGCGGGGCGAGCCTACGCCGCCGCGCGGGGGACGCCGAGATCGCTTCAGGGGCTGAGAACACGGAAATCCGTACACGCGGAAGAAGCGGCGGGAGCCGGGAAGCCCGAAAACGCGGTAGCCGGTCAGCTCCCCAGCTGACCGGCCACCACTTGCCGTCCGCCGCACCCCCGTCCCCACGGGGTTATGGCCGGATGTCCCCGACCCGGACCGCTCTTCCGGGCCCGGGGCGCCGCTCAGCGCCCCAGCATCACGCCCACGGACGACGCCTGTGTCACTACCGCTTCCAAGCCACCGATGACATAGAGCAGCAGTGCCGCCAGGGGAAGGACCATGGCCGTGGCCACCAAGGGGTGGCGGCGACCGGCCCGCCGGTCGCCGAACGGGGCGACCGCCCGGCGTTCCCGCGTCCGGATCATGGTCCGGGTCACCGTGTCCGCCATGGTCCCTCTCCTGTCGTAGTTGGCAGCGGCGGGTGTCCGACCTCGGGGGACGAGTACCGCACCCGCCGCTTGACCTCAACTTTAGGTTTCCGGCGGGGGCCGAACGTCATGCCCGCGTACCGATTGCCGGGCCTCCGAGAGGATGAGCCGAGACCCTCCGATGTACTCCCCTGGGTGGAGAAGCCTCCTCAGGTCTGAGGGGTTTCCCTGAGGGGAGGCTCTTCGGCCTCGTTCCCGGGGAGGGGCCGCTCCACCGATGCGAGGACAACCGACGACATACGACGCCCCGGTCGGCCGTGAAGCGGGCCGTCCGGACCACGGCCCCGCTCCGGGTGACTTCCCTCACTTCGACCACCCGTCCGTGGACGGCGGCCTCCACCCGGCGCCCTGCCCGGCTTGCCACGACTTCGTACGTACGCGTGCTGTCGCCCCCGGCCAAGGCGGTCTCCGCGCGATCACCTCTCACTGATCCAATCCCCCTCGGGTGACGGTCCGTTGAGTTCACGCGCGAGCCCGGGGAGCCGGTGTCTCCACCCCCTGACCTCCGGTCAATTCTCCCACCGGGCACTGACAATCGATCGCGGCGAGAGGGCGCGGCCTATGAGCGCACCGGGGCGGGGGTACGTAAGCTGTGCCACGTCGGGACGGAAGATCGGCCCGGCGCCGGTCGGGCCCGGTCCCACGGGACGGCGGGCCGGGAGTCCGGCGCAGCAGGGTGGGGCCGCCCACCGAGGCACACAGGGTGGGGCTCCGCCCACGTAGGCAGGGGACGGACGATGGCGATGATGCGGCTCCGGCGCGAGGACCCGCGTGTCGTCGGCTCGTTCCGTATTCACCGGCGGCTGGGCGCGGGCGGGATGGGCGTCGTCTATCTGGGTTCGGACCGGCGCGGCCAGCGGGTGGCACTGAAGGTGATCCGCCCGGATCTCGCGGAGGACCAGGAGTTCCGGTCCCGGTTCGCCCGGGAGGTGTCGGCGGCCCGGCGGATCCGGGGCGGCTGTACGGCCCGGCTGGTGGCGGCGGATCTGGAGGCCGACCGGCCGTGGTTCGCCACCCAGTACGTGCCAGGCCCCTCCCTCCACGACAAGGTCAACGAGGAGGGTGTGCTCCCGGCCGCCGAGGTGGCCGCGATCGGCGCCGCGCTCTCGGAGGGCCTGGTCGCCGTGCACGAGGCCGGGGTGGTCCACCGCGATCTGAAGCCGTCGAACATCCTGCTCTCGCCGAAGGGCCCGCGGATCATCGACTTCGGGATCGCCTGGGCCACCGGCGCCTCCACCCTCACCCATGTCGGCACGGCCGTCGGCTCCCCCGGCTTCCTCGCCCCCGAACAGGTCCGAGGGGTGGCCGTCACCCCGGCGACCGACGTCTTCGCGCTCGGCGCCACCCTCGCCTACGCGGCGACCGCCGACTCCCCCTTCGGGCACGGCGGTTCGGAGGTCATGCTCTACCGGGTGGTGCACGAGGAGCCGCATCTTCAGGGCGTACCGGACGCGCTGGCGCCGCTGTTGCGGGCATGTCTGGCGAAGGATCCGCTGGAGCGCCCCAGCACCCTCCAGCTCTCCATGCGGCTGAAGGAGATCGCGGCCCGGGAGGCGCAGGGCCCGGCCGACAGCAGACCGCCGGTGCCGAGGGAGCGGATCGACACCCGTGGCGGGCAGCCGGCCCGCTATCCGCAGCGTACGGAGCGGCTGGACCGCACGGAACGGCTGGAGCGGACCGAGCGCGATCCCCGGGAGCGCGAGCGGCGGACCGGTGAGCGCCGGACCGGCGGTGGCGGGGCGGGTCCGCGTTCGCAGCCGTCGCGGACCGGGGGCTCCTCCCGGCCGGGCGCCTCGCGCGGCGGCGCGCCGTCGTCCGCCCGGGGCCGTCAGGGCGGGCGCCCCGGGCCGCGTACCACTTCCACGGGCCGGCGGCCCGCCAATCCGCGGCTGCTGCGCCAGCGGATCGTGGTCTTCTTCGTGGTGACGCTGATCGTCGCGCTGGGGATCGCGGCGGCCCAGCAGCTGTAGGCCGTACGGCCGCAGGGTGGGACCCGTGCTCCCGCGGGTCAGTCGCCGGGGCGGCCGGACGCCACGGCGTAGAAGGCGACGGCCGCCGCCGCGCCGACATTGAGCGAGTCGACGCCGTGGGCCATCGGGATCCGGACCCGGTCGTCCGCCGCGGCCAGCGCGCGGGCCGACAGTCCGTCGCCCTCCGCGCCCAGCATCAGCGCCACCCGCTCCATCCGGTGCGGGGCCGCCTCGTCGATCGCGGTGGCCCGCTCGTCGGGGGTGAGGGCGAGCAGGGTGAAGCCCGCCTCGCGGACCGTCTCCAGGCCCCGGGGCCAATTGTCCAGCCGGGCGTACGGGACGGAGAAGACGGCGCCCATGGAGACCTTCACCGAGCGCCGGTACAGCGGGTCGGCGCAGTCCGGGGAGAGCAGTACGGCGTCCATGCCGAGGGCGGCGGCGCTGCGGAAGATCGCGCCGATGTTGGTGTGGTCGTTGACGGACTCCATCACCACCACCCGGCGGGCGCCGGTCAGCAGTTCGGCGGCGGTGGGCAGCGGCTCGCGCCGCATGGAGGCGAGCGCGCCCCGGTGTACGTGGTAGCCGGTGACGCGTTCGGCGAGTCCGGGGTCGACGACGTAGACGGGGGCCGGGCTCTCGTCGATGACGTCCCGCATGGCGTCGACCCACTTGGCCGACAGCAGCATCGACCGCATCGCGTATCCGGCGTCCCTCGCCCGGCGGATGACCTTCTCGCCCTCGGCGATGAAGAGCCCTTCGGCGGGCTCCCGGCGGCGCCGCAGTTCGACGTCGGTGAGGCCGGTGTAGTCGCTCAGCCGGGGGTCGTCGGGGTCTTCGACGGTGATCAGATCAGCCACGGGTCGGTACTGCCTTCTCCGGGGACGGGTGCCAGAGCCCAAAGCCCGGGCAGAGGTCGGTTACTGAAGGTTACCGGGGGCGGGGGCGATAGGGCCGATTCCGGCGATCCGGGCGGCGACGGCGACCACGTCCCCGACGACGATCACCGCGGGCGGCCGGACATCCTCGGCGGCGACGACCTCGCCGACGGTCGCGAGGGTGGCGTCCACCCTGCGCTGGGCCGCGGTGGTGCCCTCCTGGACCAGGGCCACCGGTGTCGCGCCGTCCCGGCCGTGCGCCATCAGCGCCCGGGCGATCGCGCCGATCTTGTCGACGCCCATCAGGATCACCAGCGTGCCGCGCAGCCCGGCGAGGGCCGCCCAGTCCACCAGGGACCGTTCGTCGTCGGGTGCAACATGGCCGCTGACCACGGTGAACTCATGGGCGACGCCCCGGTGGGTGACCGGGATCCCGGCCGCGCCGGGCACACTGATGGAGCTGGAGATCCCGGGGACGACGGTGCAGGGGATGCCCGCCTCGGCGAGCGCCTCGGCCTCCTCCATGCCACGGCCGAAGACGAACGGGTCCCCGCCCTTGAGCCGGACCACCGCGCGCCCGGCCTTGGCGTGCTCGATCAGGGCGTTGTTGATGGCCTCCTGGGCCATGAACCGGCCGTACGGGATCTTCGCCGCGTCGATCACCTCGACATGCGGCGGGAGTTCGGCGAGCAGATCGCGGGGCCCGAGCCGGTCGGCGACCACGACATCGGCCTCGGCGAGCAGCCGCCGCCCCTTGACCGTGATCAGCTCGGGGTCGCCGGGGCCGCCGCCGACGAGGGCGACGCCCGGGGTCCTGTTCCGGTGCCGCCCGGCGGTGATCGTCCCGTCGCCCAGCCCCTCCACGAGGGCGTCGCGGACGGCGGCCGTACGGCGCGGATCGCGGTCGCGGACCTCGGTGGTGAGGACGGCGACGGTGACTCCGGCGGAGTGGCCGGTGGCGGGGGTGAGGGCGGTGGCCGCGTCGGCGTCGTCGGAGCGGACGCACCAGACCCGCCGCGCCTCGGCGTCGGCGGAGATCCGGTCGTTGGCCTCGGGGTCGGACGAGGCGACGACGACGTACCAGGCGCCGTCCAGATCGCCGTCCCGGTAGCGGCGGCGCTCCCAGCGCAGCTCACCGGCGGTGACCATGGCCTCCACGGAGGGCGTGGCCGACGGGGAGACCAGCACGACATCGGCGCCCGCGGCGATCAGCGCGGGCAGCCGGCGCTGGGCGACCTGCCCGCCGCCGACCACGACGACACGGCGGCCGGAGAGCCGCAGCCCCACGGGGTAGGCGGGGTGCGAATGCGCTGGCGTCTGCTGGGGCTGGGGCTGGGACATGGCGGGAGGGCTCCCTGGGCGCGGCGGTGGACGGGACGGTCCGGCACGGGCGGAACGACGATCGGAGCGCGGCGGCTCCGGCGCTGCTCCGGCGGGATGTGTACCGGCTAACTGTACGGTGCCGCCTTTCGCCCGCGATACGGCGAGCGGCCGACATCACAGCAGGTCACGACGGTCGGCGGAGCGCTCCCCCGGTATGCGCCGGGCCGGTCGGCCCACTCGCGGGGCCCGGCCGCGGCCCCGGACGGCGCGGGGGGTACGGCCCGGTTCCCGGCGGATCCGGCGAGTGCCGGGGCGGACGGGCGGGCGGACGGCCGTGACGGGCGGCGGGCGCGGGGCGGGCGCCGGTACCGGTGGTACGGGCGACCGCCCCGGGCCGCTACTTCTCGGTGACCCCGGCGGAGTCGAAGGTCGCCACCTCGTGCATGGCGCGGGCCGCGCTCTGGACGACCGGGAGCGCCAGCAGCGCGCCGGTGCCCTCGCCGAGCCGGAGGTCGAGGTCGACCAGGGGGCGGAGGCCGAGCTTGGTGAGCGCCGCGACATGGCCGGGCTCGGCGCTGCGGTGTCCGGCGATGCACGCCGACAGCGCCTCGGGCGCGATGGCCCGGGCGACCAGGGCGGCGGCTCCGGCGGAGACCCCGTCGAGGACGACGGGGGTCCGCAGGGACGCGCCGCCGAGGATCAGGCCCACGGTCGCCGCGTGCTCCAGACCGCCGAAGGCGGCGAGGACGCCGATCGGGTCGGCCGGGTCGGGGGCGTGCAGTTCGAGACCGCGACGGACGACATCGATCTTGCGGGCGTGCGTCTCGTCGTTGATCCCGGTACCGCGGCCGGTGATCTCGGCCGGGTCGCCACCGGTGTAGACGCAGATCAGGGCGGCCGACACGGTGGTGTTGGCGATGCCCATCTCTCCGGTGAGCAGGGCCTTGTTACCCGCGGCGACCAGGTCGCGGGCGGTCTCGACGCCGACCTCGATCGCCGCCACGACCTCCTCACGGGTGAGGGCGGGCCCGGCGGTGAAGTCGGCGGTACCGGCACGGACCTTGCGGGGCAGCAGCCCCGACCGGGCGGGCAGTTCGGACGCCACGCCGACGTCGACCACACAGACCTCGGCGCCGACCTGGGTGGCGAAGGCGTTGACCACCGCTCCCCCGGCCAGGAAGTTGGTCACCATCTGGGCGGTGACCTCCTGCGGCCAGGCGGTCACGCCCTGGGCGTGGACGCCGTGGTCGCCCGCGAAGACCGCGACGGCGGCGGGCTCCGGGATCGGCGGCGGGCACATCCGGGACAAGCCGCTGAGCTGGGCGGAGATGATCTCCAGCATGCCGAGGGCGCCCGCGGGCTTGGTCATCCGCTTCTGCCGCTCCCACGCCTCGCCGAGCGCCTTGGCGTCGAGCGGGCGGATCGCGGCGACGGTCTCCTGGAGGAGGTCGTGCGGTTCGGCGCCGGGCAGGACCCGGCGGCCGTACGTCTCCTCGTGGACCACCCAGGAGAGGGGGCGGCGCTTCGACCAGCCCGCCTGGACCAGCTCGGGCTCCTCGGGGAACTCGTCGACATAGCCGACGCAGAGGTAGGCGACGACCTCCAGATGCTCCGGCAGTCCGAGGGCGCGGACCATCTCGCGCTCGTCGAAGAAGCTGACCCAGCCGACGCCGAGCCCCTCGGCCCGGGCGGCGAGCCACAGGTTCTCGACGGCGAGGGCGGAGGAGTAGGGGGCCATCTGCGGCTGAGTGTGCCGGCCCAGGGTGTGGCGTCCGCCTCGCGTCGGGTCGGCGGTGACCACGATATTGACCGGGGTGTCGAGGATGGCCTCGATCTTCAGTTCCTTGAACTGCTTGGCCCGCGCCTTGGGGAGGGACTTGGCGTAGGCGTCGCGCTGCCGCTCGGCCAGTTCGTGCATGGTGGCACGGGTCTCGGCGGAGCGGATGACGACGAAGTCCCAGGGCTGGGAGTGGCCGACGCTGGGCGCGGTGTGGGCCGCCTCCAGGACGCGCAGCAGCACATCGTGCGGGATGGGGTCGTCGCGGAAGCCGTTGCGGATGTCGCGGCGCTCACGCATCACCTTCAGCACGGCTTCGCGCTCGGCGTCGTCGTAACCGGGGGCGGGCGGCGTCTGCCGGACGGCGGGGACCACGGGCTCCCCGGCCGTGGCCTCCTCGGCCGTGTCTTGCCCGGCCGTGGCCTCTTCGGCGGCGGGCTCGGCAACGGCCCGGGGCGCGGGGGCGGCCCCGGTCTCCGCCACGGCCTCGGGCCCGGCGGGCGCTACCGCTTCGGCGGGCTCGGCGGGTGTCTCGGCTTCGGGCGCCGCCTCAGCCGGGGCGTCGGCGGTGGCGGGCTCGGCTTCGATCGTCTCGGGCACGGCCTCGGTGGCGGTGGCGGCATCGGCGGCCGGTGCCTCGGGACCGGCTTCGGCCGGGAGCGGCTCCGGCGCGGTCGCGCCGACCGCCGCGACGGTCTCGGCGGGCGGCCCGGCGGCAACGGCGGTGACGGTCACGGGTGCGGCGTCGGCATCGGCATCGGTCGGGACAGCCTCGGCCGGTGCTTCCGCGGCGGGCTCCGCGACCTCCGCGGACGCCGGAGCCTCCGTGGCCTCCGGGCTCTCCGGAGCAGGGGCTTCGGCCGGTGTCCCGGCCGCGACGGGCGCGGACTCCGGACCGTCGGGGGCCACCGCTTCGAGGTCCGTCGCGGGTTCGGCGGCGGGCTGCGGCGACTGCGGTACGGCCGCCTCGGCCTCCTGGACCGGCTGCTCTGCGGCGGCCTCGGCGGCGACCTCTTCGGCGGCTACGGGAGCCCCGGGCTCGGCCGCCTCGGCAGGCGCCTCGGCCTGCGGGGCGACGGGCGCATCGGGGGCGGCCGTCGCCATGGGCGCGGCGGACTCGACCGAGACGGTCTCGGGCACCTCGGCGGGGGTCTCAATAATCTCGGCGGACTCGGCGGACTCGGCGGTCTCACCGGTCGCGTCGGCCCCGTCGGCCGTACCGGCAGAGGGTGCTTCGACGGCTTCGGCGGCCCCGTCGGCGGCCACCGGAGCCCCGGCCTGCTGCTCGGGCGCGTCCTCGACAGGCGGCACCGGCTCGGCGGCCTCGGCCACCTCGGGGGCGGCCACCGGAGCGACAGGTTCGGCGACCGGCGCCGACCCGGCCGCCTCGGCGGGTGCTATGGCCTCGGCGGGCATCGCGGGCGCCTCGGCCGCTGCGTCCGGCGCCACGACCCCAGCCGCCACCGGCTCCGGCCCCGGCTGGTCCGGCGCCACGGACTGCGGCGGTACTGCGTCCCAGGGCACACCGGCCTGCGGCGGGATCTCGGCGAGCTGGGGCCCGGGCAGGGGCGCCTCGTCGCGCGGTACGTCCAGATACTCGGGGCCCAGCGTCGGCGGGCCGGAGTTGGGCTGCGCGGTCAGCGGATGCGGGGCGACTCCGGCCGGGCCCCGGTCGGCCAGGGACCGCACCACACCGGTGGAGTGGTCCGGCACCGGCGGGCCCATGTGCAGGGGGCGCCGTCCGGGCGGCGGGGTCGGGGTCGCGGACCCCGGCGGGAAGCCGGGCGCGGACTGCTCGCCCTGCGGGCCCGGTACGAACGCTTCGGCGGGGACGGCGTCGGCCGCCGCCGGTACCCCGGTCTCCGCACCGGCCGCGGCCTCCGCCGCCTCAGCGGGGATCCCCGGCTGCTCGGGCGCGGCGCCCTGGTTCTGCTGCGGCATCTGCTCCTGCCCCTGCTGCTCCGGCGCGGGCGCGGCCACGGGCGCTCCGGCGGCGGACGGATCGACGGCGGCGGGGGCCTCGGCCACCACCTGTATGGAAGGCGCGCCGGGGCCCGCCGGTACGGCGGACTCGGGGCTCCCCAGATCGGTCGGGGCCACCAGCCCGGGCGCGGTCACCACACCCACCTGCGGCAGGTCGCCGGGGACGGGTGCCTGGAGCGGCCCGGCGTCCGGAGCCGTACCGTCGGCGGCCGAACGGGGCGCGGGCACGGCGGCCGGCACGGCTTCGGCGCCCTCGGCTCCGTACGGTCCGGGCTGCGGAACCCCGGCCACCGGGACCTGTCCCGGCGGACCGGCGGGTCCGGCGGCGGGTCCGGGGCCGGGCTGGGCGACCTGTACGGCCGTCGGCGGCTGGGCCGGGGACGGCTGCTGGCCGCCCGGCGCGGACTGCGGGTCGACCCATGCGCCCTGCGCGCCCGGCATCAGCAGCAGATCGTCGTCGGTGTGCGCCGCGCGCGCGGACCGGACCGCCATGGCGGGCTCGGCCGGACGCGGACCGGAGGGGTCGAGGGCGGTGTACGCGTCGGGGCCGGGCACGCCCGGCCGGTCCACCACGCCTGCGTTCTCCGGCAGCCCCTCGACCGGGATCTGGCCGGTGTCGGTCATGCGTACCCCTCGCCCCATCGCTTGTGATCCTTCGCCCATCCGCCCGGACACCTGTTCGCCGGTGCGCCGCGCGACCGCCCGTCAACGAGAACGAGCGCGCGCGCCGCGCGGCACGACGGCCCACGGACTTCCAGCATTCTCGCGGCCGTTCGCGGCCCTACCGGTCGGTTCCGGCACGGACTGCTGTGGGCTGCGCCACGTTGCGCGTCCCCCGGTTACGGCGTACCACAAACCGGAGCCAATACGACACTCGATTTCCGGTGATCCGGGGCGGTGCCGATCGGATTGTCGGCTCGTCCCGGTGCGGTACGACGGTCGGTCAGCCTACCTCGCGCGACTGACAATCATGGTCGCGGGGCACGCTCCGGCAACCGTCCCGACACCAGGAAGACGACCGCCCGTTCCCGTTCCGACCAGCCCCGCGGGTCGAACGCGACGGACTGCGCGAAGACGCACTCCACCTCGTAGCCACCGGCCGCGAGGGCCGCCGCGACGGCCTCGGCGCCGTCCCGGGTGACGGCATGGGTGACGATCCGCTCGGGCCGCCGGTCGGCACATGCCTCGACGGTCCTGGCGCCGCCGCCGCCGATCCGTACGACATCGGGTTCGGGCAGCCGCTCCAGTACTTGCGGGGCGCGTCCGTTCACGATCTGGATCCGGGCCCCGGCCCGCCGGGCGGCCGCGTCGGTACGGGCGCAGGCGCCGGGGTCGGCGTCGACCGCGATCACGGCCGCGCCGAAGCGGGCGGCGTCGACGGCGAGCAGTCCGGCGCCGCAGCCGACGTCCCAGACGAGATCGCCTTCGCGCGGTCCGAGCCGGGCCAGTTGGAGGGCGCGCAGGGCCGCGCCCTCGCCCTCGCGCGCCGTGTCGTTCGCCGGGCGGCCGGGGCCCGGTTCCGTACCGGCGGCGGGGCCGGGTCCGGCGTCGTACGCCTCGGGCGGCAGGGCCCAGCCCCGGGCGGCGGGCGGGTAGCCGGGGTCGCGGCCCGCGAGCCAGCCGCCGCCGGGGGCCGGGGAGGTGCCCGAGCCGCCGACCACGACGACCACATTGGGGTCGCGCCAGACGTGGTCGGCGGCCTTGTCGGAGGTGACGACGGTGACCCGTTCCCGTTCGGTGCCCAGCTCCTCGCAGATCACGAAGGTGCGGTGGACGCCTTCGAGGAGCAGGGCGAGTTCCGCCGGACCCGCGCCGGGCGAGGTGAGGACGGCGACCTTGGGGTGGGCCCGGCAGATGTTCACCGCGCGGCGCAGATCGCGGGGGTGGGCGACCACGATCCGGGCGTCGTCCCAGGGCATGCCCGCCCGGGCGAAGGCGGCGGCGACGGCGGAGACGGCGGGGACCACCTCGACTTCCAGGCCGTGTTCGGGGGCGCGCAGGGTGCGGACGACACCGAAGAAGCCGGGGTCGCCGTCGGCGAGGACCACGGCGCTGCCCCGGTGCCCGGCGATCCGGCGGGCGGCGAGCGAGACGCTGCCGAGCCGGATCCGTTCGGCGGTGCCGGGGACTTCGGGGAGGGCCAGATGGTGGGCGGCCCCGGCCACCAGGGTGGCGGCGGAGAGGGCGGAGCGGGCCGCGGCGGTGAGGGGTGAGCCGTCCCAGCCGATCACCGTGACGCGGTCGGCCATGGTCGTCAGTCTCCTGGGGTTCGTCGCAGGCGGGAGGGGGTGCTCCGGGCCGGGGCCACCGGCGGGCGGGGCGAGGGCGGCGGCTCGGGGCGGGGCACCTATTGAACCAGTGGGGACACTGAATCAGCCGGGGGTGCGGCCGTCCACCGGACGATCGCGTTCCGGCACGGCTCCCCGGGACGGGGCCGTCGTCCGGGGCCGGGCTCGGCGGGAGTCGGGTTCGTCCGGGGCCGGGTCAGCTCCAGTCGGCGTAGCCGGACTCGGCGGATCCGTCGGTCACGCCGTCCAGGTCCTCGGGGAGCAGGCTCCAGACGATCAGATCGGTCCGCTGGTCGGCCCAGCCGCCGTCCTCCGTCCGGGCCCGGACGATCCAGGCGTTGCGGAGCACGCCTTCGCTGATGCCGCCGATCTTCTGGGCCACCTGCTGGGAGGCGGTGTTGTCGGCGGCGGTGCGCAGTTCGAGACGTTCGAAGTCACGGTCGCGGAAGAGCCACTTGGCGACGGCGAGTACGGATTCGGTGGCGTATCCCTCGCCGCGGGCCCAGGGGGCGACGGCGTACGCGGCCTCGGTGGCGCGGACCCGCCAGTCGGTGTTCTTCAGCCGTACGGTGCCGACCAGCCGCTGGGTCAGGAACTCGGTGACGGCGAAGACGATGCCCCGGCCCTCGGCGCGCTGCGCGGGCGCTATCTCCCGGATCCACTTCTCGGCGTCGGCGCGGGTGAAGGGGTGGGGTACGGGGGTCCAGGCGGTGACCGTCTCGTCGTTCATCATCTCGGTGTACGCCGGGATGTCGGCCTCCTCGAAGGGCCGCAGCACCAGTCGCTCCGTACTGATGGACACGTCCGGAAAGGTGGTAGTCATGCGCCGCTCCGTAACCATGGCCTGTGGGGAACAGGCGACCAGTGGCCTGCCGAAAGGCCCAGCATGCAGCATGGGCCGTCCGGGTGGCACCACGGGGGGCGGGGCGGACGGCGGCGGCCCCGCACCCGTGGGGGTGCGGGGCCGCGCCGGTGCCGTACGGGCCTTGCGGCCCCGGTCCGGCCGCCGGGCGGCGGACCGCGACGGTCGCGGGCCGGATCAGAAGGCGGGGATGACCGAGCCGTCGTACTTGTCCTCGATGAACTTCTTCACCTCGGGCGAGGTGAGCAGCTCGGCGAGCTTCACGACCCGCGGGTCCTTCTCGCTGCCCTCCTTCACGGCGAGGAAGTTGCCGTAGGGGTTGTTCTCGGCGGACTCCAGCACCAGGGAGTCGTTCTTGGGGCTGAGCTTGGACTGCACCGCGTAGTTGCCGTTGATGACGGCCGCGTCGACGTCGCCGAGGGCGCGGGGGACGGCCGCGGCCTCCAGCTCCTTGAACTTGATCTTCTTCGGGTTCTCGGCGATGTCCTTGGGCGTGGCCTCGCTGCCGGTGCCCGGCTTCAGCTTGATCAGGCCGTTCTGCTCCAGCAGCTTGAGGGCGCGGGCCTCGTTGGTGGTGTCGTTGGGCAGGGCGATCGTGGCGCCGTCCTTGAGGTCGGCGAGCTTGTCGGCCTTCTTCGAGTACAGGCCCAGCGGCTCCAGGTGGACGGTGGCGACCGGCACGATGGTCGTCTTGTTCTTCTTGTTGAAGTCGTCCAGGTACGGCTTGTGCTGGAAGAAGTTGGCGCCGACCTCGCCGCTCTGGGTGGCGGTGTTCGGGGTGACGTAGTCGGCGAACTCGCGGATGTCCAGCTTGAGGTCGGCCTTGGCGGCCAGCTCGTCCTTGACGAAGCCGAGGATCTCGGCGTGCGGGACGGAGCTGGCGGCGATCACCAGCGGCTTGGCCGGATCGGCACCCGCGCCGGTCTTGTTCTCCTCCTTGCCGCAGGCGCTGAGGCCGAGGGTGAGGGCTCCGACGGCGAGGACGGCGGTCGTGATCTTGGCAGTGTTACGCACGAAAAGTGCCTTTCTCCATGGGTGGTGCGATGGCGCCCCGGCGGGGCGCCGCAGAGGGAAAGCTCTGGGGCTGATGAGGCTGGTGTGACCTCAGCGGCCGTATGGATCTCTATGGCTTGTGTGGTTTATGTGACCGATGTGGCTGGTGTGACTTGTGAGACCAAGGGGTCCCCGGGAGCCACCGCCGGGCGGTTCACCGGAGGCCGACCGGGCCTCCGGCGGCCTCGCGGTGGTGGTCGCTCAGTCGGCCTTCAGGGGGCGGGCGGGGGCGGTCGCGGCGGCGGCACCGGTGGCGTCGAGCGCGGCCGTGGTGTTCCCGACCGCCAGCGCGTCGGCGGTCCGGCCCGACCTCAGCAGCCGCAGCCGGGGCGCGGGGCCCCCGCGCCCGCGCCGGTGCAGGCTGCGGGCCGCGTAGTCCCCGGCGAACTGGAGGACGGCGATGGCGACGGCGAGCACGGCGACCGTGATCCACATCATCTGCGGGTCGAAGCGCTGATAGCCGTAGCGGATGGCGATGTCGCCGAGTCCGCCCGCGCCGACCGTCCCGGCCATGGCCGAGTAGCCGATCAGGGCGACGACCGTGGTGGTGGCCCCGGCGATCAGGGACGGCAGCGACTCGGGCACGAGGACCTTGCGGACCACGGTCCAGGTGCCGCCGCCCATCGACTGCACGGCCTCCACCAGCCCGCCGTCGACCTCGCGGACCGAGGTCTCCACCAGCCGGGCGAAGAACGGGATGGCACCGATCGCCAGCGGGACGATCGCACCCTCACGGCCGATGGTGGTGCCGGTGATCGCCCGGGTGAAGGGCATCAGGGCGACCAGCAGGATGATGAACGGCATCGAGCGGGTGACGTTGACGATCTGGCCGACCACCTTGTTGACCACCGTATTGGCCAGCAGGGCGCCCTTGTCCGTGAGGACGAGGAGGATGCCCAGCGGCAGTCCGGCGACCACGGCGATCAGGGCGGACCAGCCGACCATGTAGAGCGTGTCCCAGCTCGCCTGCTCCAGCAGCGGCTGCATCTCGGACCAGGTCACCGGGCACCGTCCTTCACCAGGTTCGAAGCGGAGGCGGAGCCGGGCCCGGTGGCGGGCGCGGGTACGGCGGCCGTGGCGGCGGGCGCGGGGTCGTCCGCGACGTCGACCTGGAGGCCCTGTTCGCGCAGGAAGCCGATGGGGACCACGTTCTCCTCGTACCGGCCGGGCAGCTCGATCCGCATCCGGCCGACCTGCTTGCCGCCCACGGTGTCCATGGCGGCACCGAGGATCGAGATGTCGATGTTGTACGTCCGCGAGAGCTGCGAGATCACCGGCTGGGTGGCCGCGTCCCTGTGGAAGGTGACGTCGACGACCGTCCGGTCGTCGCCGGAGGCCCGGCCGCTGACCGGGAAGAGCGCGGCCGCCAGCTGCGAGCCGGGGGTGGCCAGCAGCTCGCTCACGGTGCCCGATTCGACGATCCGGCCGCGCTCCATCAGCGCCGCCGAGTCGCAGACCGACTTCACCACGTCCATCTCATGGGTGATCAGCAGTACCGTCAGTCCGAGCCGCTGGTTGAGATCGCGCAGCAGCTGGAGGATCGAACGGGTGGTCTCCGGGTCGAGGGCGCTGGTGGCCTCGTCGGAGAGGAGCACCTTGGGGTCGCCGGCCAGGGCGCGGGCGATGCCGACCCGCTGCTTCTGGCCGCCGGAGAGCTGGCCGGGGTAGGAGCGGGCCTTGTCGGCGAGGCCGACCAGGTCGAGGAGTTCCAGCGCCTTGCGCTCGCGCTCCCGGCCGGAGAGTCCGAGGATCTCCAGCGGCAGTTCGACATTGCTCCGCACGGTCCGCGAGGAGAGCAGGTTGAAGTGCTGGAAGACCATGCCGATCCGGCTGCGGGCGGCGCGCAGCTCGCGTCCGGCCCGGGGACCCCGGCCGGCCAGCGCCGTCAGCTCCGTCCCGGCCACGGTCACGGTGCCGGAGGTGGGGCGCTCCAGCAGGTTGACGCAGCGGATGAGGGACGACTTGCCCGCGCCGCTCTGGCCGATGACGCCGTAGACCTCGCCCTCCCGGACATGGAGATCGACGCCGTCCAGGGCGGTGATCTCGCGTCCTCGCGAGCGGTAGACCTTGGTCAGGCCCGTTGTGGTGATCACTGGGTTCGTCCGTCACTGTCGAGTGCGCGGCAAGGTCGTCGCCGGGCACGGGATTTCGTCGTCGATCCGTCGGACCGGGTCGGTCCACCGCGAACCGGTGCGGTGCGGTGGCCGTTTCCTCAGGGCGCCGCCGCGTCCGGCCGCACTCCGGCCCGTCCCGGTGTCCCGGGTCGGTGACCCGGGCAGGGGGCGGCGGTGGCACGGTGGTGGTCGCGGGGTGCGCGGGGCAGCCACGGTCCGTTGGTGCGGACGCCGTCGGCTGCGCGGTCTCTCACTTCGGGGCGCGAGGTACGGTCGGGGGCCCTCAGAAGGCGCACATTCGACACAGACAACGAGCACCGGGCGTGGTGTCCGCCTCGGTCGCAGGGCTGCGGTAGCTCGTCGTGGTCATGGCGGTAAGTAAACCAGACACCGTTCCGCGAACAACCCTTCCGTCCGAATAGCGGACACCCGGGTCTTTCCCGTCGGACGCCCACACCTCCCGGCCGAATCCCGTGATCCGGCACTGACCTGCGACAACACCGAGGAGTCCGGATATCGGGGACCCAGTCGGGACGGGCCTTCGCGGCCGGATCCTGTGGTCAAGGACACGATCGGGCCCGGCTCGGACCACGGCGGTACGGGACGGGAGGCGGCGGCGGTACGGGATCGGCGGCCGGGCCACGCGCGCACGGGCGCGCACCGGCCCGCCGGCGGTACGGGCCCGGGGGCGCCCACCGCGGGCCCCGCCCGCCGTAATACGCTCGGGGCCATGCTCGACGCCCTCACGGTCGCGATCTCCGTCACCGCGCTCGCCCTCGCCGCCTGGTGCGGTTACGCCGCCTACCGGGACCAGCCCACGAAGGACTGGCACTTCATCGGCATGGCCGTGGTGACGCTGCTGGCCCTGGCGCAGCTGGTGGTGGGCGTCGTCCGACTGGCGGGCGGGGACGACGCGGGCCAGGGCACCACGATCTTCGTCGCCTATCTGATCGGCGCCTTCGCGACCGTGCCCGCGGCGGGCGTGCTGTCGCTGGGCGAGCGGACCCGCTGGGGTTCGGCGACGGTATCGGCCGGAGCGGTCGTCCTCGCGGTGCTCGAAGTACGGCTCTACGACATCTGGGGAGGCTGACGATGACCGAGCCCACCACGGACCGGGCCGACGCGGCGACCGGCACCACGCGAGGCGCCGCCCCCGGCCCGGCGGCGGCCGACACCCGGCTCGTCCGGGGCCCCGGACTGCTGCTGGTCTGGCTCTACGGCGTGATGTCCGTCGGCGCGGTCTCCCGCTCCGTACTGCACATCCTCACCGACTTCGACGAAGCTCCGCTGGCCCACGGCCTGTCGGCCTTCGCCGCCGTCGTCTACGTCTTCATCACCTACACCCTCGTCCGGGGCGGCGAGACCGCCCGCAAGGCGGGGCTGGTCTGCTGCGCGGCCGAGCTGGCGGGTGTGCTGATCGTCGGCACCTGGACGCTGGTGGACCCGTCCGCCTTCCCGGACTCCACGGTCTGGTCGGGGTACGGCTGGGGCTATGTCTTCCTGCCGGTCCTGCTGCCGGTCACCGGACTGCTGTGGCTGCGCCGGTCGCGGACGCCCGCACCGGCCGCGGCCACCGCCGCCTGACGGCGCGTGCGGTCACCGGCGGGCCCGGCGGAGAGCCGTGATCCGTCCGGCGGCGCGTACCACCGCCGGTCCGCGCCCGTGGGCTCCGGTGCCCGGACAGGACGTGCCGGGCCGGGAGCCCACGGGCGCGGACCGGCGGTCACGCGCTGGTGACGAACGCCCCCGCCGCGGCCTCCTTCTCCAGCCGCACCAGGGTGAGCCGGGGGCCGATCTCCTCACGGGCCACCGGGACATAGCCGTGGCTGCGGTAGAGCGCCAGATTGCCCTCGCTCCGGTGCCCCGTGAAGAGCTGGTACTTCCGCGCCGCGGGCTCCGCCGCGAAATGCGCCTCGATCGCCGCCAGCAGCCGTCCGCCCAGACCGTGCCGCCGCATCCTCGGGTGGACGATCAGCTTGGCGATCAGCGCCGTACCCGCGTCGTCGATCCGGCCGCGTACCGACGCCACCACCTCGTCGCCGAGCCGGGCGACCAGCGCGTGCCCCTCGGCGATCTCGGCCCGCAGGGCGTCCAGCGACTGGGTGAGCGGTTCGATGGCGTAGTCGCCGTACAGCTCCGCCTCGGACTGGTAGCAGAGGTACTGGAGCTTGAGGATCTGCTCCGCGTCCGGCGCCGTCGCCGCTGAGATGGTCACGCTCATGCCCATGCGCGCATGCCTCCCGCTCACCTGTTCCCTGGGATTGTCCGACGGGGCCGTCTAACGCTCCTTTCCCCCATGTTCAGGAGTCGCAACCTCCGCCGCGAGCATTCTGCGCAGACATCCCAGGCATCGGGAACGCTTCGGCCCTAGACTGCCCTGTGAGATATTCAACTCTCCTGCGATTTCACGGTATGTGGGGTCTTGCGATGACAACATCGCGGAAAGCAGCCGTGGACAGTCACCCGGAGTACGGGCTACCGCCGACCGGACCACCCCGGCCGTCAGGGCCCGCAGCGCCGCCGATTCCGTACCCTCCGCCGGATCGGCCGCCCGGTCGGCGGTGAGCGCCCCCTCCCGGACGGCGCGCCGCCTGATCCGCCGGACCTCGGCCCGGACCGCGGCCCGTACCCAGCCCACCGGGTCGCCGGGCGGCCCGGTACCGGCCAGCCGCTCGAACAGCCGCACCCAGACCGCCTGTTCCAGATCCCCGGGTTCGACGGCCGCGCCGGGCGCCTCGGCCCCGGCCTCCGCCGCCAGCAGCGGCCCCAGCGCGCCGACCACCGCCCGCCCGGGATCGTGCCCCGCCCGCCGTACGCCGTCCGAAGTCGGTGTCATGCCCGGCGCAACGCGCCGCCGCCCAGTCCGGTTTCCGGAGGGCGGCGGCATCACCCGTACGGAGCACGGCCCCGGGCCCGTACCGCCGCCCGGGGCCTTCCGTTCCCGCCGAACCGTCGACCGGCCGTCGGACCGTCGATCCGCCGGCTCGTCAGTCGCGGCGGGCGTCCGCGGCGGCCAGCAGGCCCGTGTCCGGGTGGTCGGTGAAGATGCCGTCGATCCCGGTGGCGAAGTAGGCGCGGTACGCGCCGAACACGTCCCCGTACCCGCCGGGCTCGGCCCCCGGGACGCCGTCGCGGTCCCGCCGGAAGTCGGCGGGGAGGAAGGTGTTCTCGTTGCGCAGGGTGTACGGGTGCAGGATCAGGCCCTGCCGATGGGCGTCCCGGACCAGACCGGTCGGGGTGCCGAGCCGCCCGTCGGGGCCCTTCGGGATGACCAGATCCAGCGTCGGGCCGATGCCCTGGGCGTACGAGGCGATCCAGCGCAGGCCCGCCGGGGTGATCAGATCGGCCACCGTCCGGGGGTCACCGGCCTCCACGAAGTCCCACGGCCGGGTCGAGGCACCGGAGAGCAGCACCACCCGGGGCGCGTCCACCAGCCCGGCCAGCCGCCGGATACTCCCCGGCTCGAACGACTGGAGGAAGACCGGCGAGTCCTGACGGTCCCGCCCGTACCGGCGCAGCAGCCGGGCCAGCGGCTCCTCCAGGCCGAGACCGAGCTTCCGGAAGTACGTCGGGTGCTTGGTCTCGGCGTGCAGCCAGACCGGGCGGCCCCGGCGGCGGCCCTCCCGCTCGGCCCACTGGAGTACTTCTTCGAAGGTGGGCACCCGCCAGCGGCCGTCGTACAGGGTGTTGTCGGGGCGGACGGCCGGGATCCGCTCGGTGGCGCGCAGCGTCCGCAGCTCCGCCAGGGTGAAGTCCTCGGTGAACCAGCCCGTGACGGCGGTGCCGTCGATGGTCTTCGTGGTCCGGCGGCCGGCGAACCGGGGGTGGGCGGCGACGTCCGTGGTGCCGGTGATGTCGTTCTCGTGCCGGCAGACGAGGTGCCCGTCCCGGGTCGGCACCAGATCCTGCTCGATCACATGCGCCCCGAGGTCGAGGGCGAGCTGATAGGCGCCGATCGTGTGCTCGGGCCGGTAGCCGCTGGCGCCCCGGTGGGCGATCACCGTGGGGTACGGCAGCCCCCGGTAGCCGCCCCCGCCGCCGCTGCCGCGGCCCTGTCCGCCGAGGCCGTGCGGCGCGGCCTCGCTCCCGGCCGCCCGCGCCGTGCCCGCCGTACCCCCCACCCCGGCCGCCGCGGCGCCGATCGCCGCCGCGCCCAGGACCGTACGCCGTCCGGGTCGGGTGTCCGCTTCCTCCGGCCTCGATGTCATCGGCAGTCCTCCTCTGTCATCCACTGTCATCCGCGGTGTTCCGCCTGCTCACCGGCTCTCTCCGGCGGCCCGACGCTAGGGACCTGGCCCGTCCGGGCGGAGGATCCCCGGCGAACAGCGGCCGAACACCTGTCAACGGGGTGTATCGGCCTGTGTCGAGTCCGTGAACCCGACGTGCGGCGGGGGCCGCGCCGCGAGTATCGTCCTCACCTGCGCGGACCGCGCCGAACCCGGCGCCGCGGCGCGACCGGGCCGGTGAAACCACCGTCCCGGCACCGGAACCACCCGTTCCGGCCGCGCGCCGAACCACCGCCCGACCCGTACCGCCCCAGATCCGACACCGAACAAGGTCACCGCCGGAGGACCCGTTGTCCCGCTTGTCGCTCATCAAGGCCGTCCTCGGACCGTTCCTGCGCCTGATGTTCCGGCCGCGTGTGGAGGGCGCCGACAACATCCCCGGATCCGGCCCCGTCATTCTGGCCGGAAACCATCTGACCTTCATCGACTCGATGGTGCTGCCGCTGGTCTGCTCCCGGCCGGTCTACTTCATCGGCAAGGACGAGTACGTCACCGGAAAGGGAGTCAAGGGCCGGCTGATGGCGTGGTTCTTCACCGGGGTCGGCATGGTCCCCGTCGACCGGGACGGCGCCAACGGCGGGGTCGCCGCCCTCAACACCGGCCGCAGGCTCCTCGAACAGGGCAAGATCTTCGGCATCTATCCCGAGGGCACCCGCTCCCCCGACGGCCGCCTCTACCGGGGGCGGCCCGGGATCGCCCGGCTGACCCTGATGACCGGCGCCCCGGTCGTCCCCTTCGCGATCATCGGGACCGACAAGCTCCAGCCCGGCGGCGCCGGACTGCCCCGGCCCGGCCGGGTGACCGTCCGGTTCGGCTCGGCGATGGAGTTCTCCCGCTACGAGGGCATGGACCGGGACCGCTATGTCCTGCGGGCCGTCACCGACTCGGTGATGGCCGAGGTGATGGCCCTCTCCGGCCAGGAGTACGTCGACATCTACGCCACGAAGGCGAAGAAGGCCGCCTGAACCGGAGATACGGGCTACGAGATACGGCGAGGGCCGGGACCCAGGGGTCCCGGCCCTCGCCGTTGCCGTCATGCCGTCATGCCGTCACGGGTGCTCGATACCGTCCTCCAGGCGCTGGCCCCGCAGCAGGAACCAGGCCGCGACGGCGGTGGTCAGGAGCACCACCGAACCGACCGTGCCCGCCAGATGGAAACCGTCCGTGAAGGCGCTCCGCGCGGCCTCCAGCAGCGCGGCGCCCTGCTCCTGCGGCAGCGCCGCCGTCGCCTCCATCGCACCGCCCAGGGACTCCCTGGCCCCCTCCACGGCTTCGGCGGGCACCCCCTGCGGAGCGGTGAAGTCCCGGTACACCCCGGTCAGGATCGACCCCAGGACGGCGATACCGAGCGCGGCGCCCAGTTCGTACGCCGTCTCCGACACCGCGGACGCGGCACCGGCCTGCTCCTTCGGCACGCTGGAGAGAATCAGATCCGCGGTCACGGCGAAGGCGAACCCGGCCCCGAGACCACCGACGAACAGGGCTACGCCGATCGCCGGGGCGGCGGTGTCCGCGGTCAGTACCGTCGTACCCGCAAGGGCCGCGCCGACCGCCGCGAGTCCGCCCGCCACGGTCCCCCGGACCGAGAACCGCCGGGCCACGAACCCGGCCAGCAGACCGGCGCCCACCGCGCCGATGGCCGCGGGCAGTTCGATCAGACCGGCCTCCAGCGGCGAACGGCCCTGGACCAGCTGGAGGAACTGCGAGAGGAAGAAGACCAGCCCGGAGAGGCCGAGAATGGTCAGCAGATCCGCCACCACGGCGGCGGAGAAGCCCCGGTTGCGGAAGAGCCTGACATCCAGCAGCGGCGACGGCAGGATCAGCTGACGGCGGACGAACCACACCAGGGCGGTGGCCCCGACGGTCCCCGCGAGCAGCGCGCCCGCGGCGAAGCCGTGCACCGCCAGCTCCTTGATCGCATAGACCACGGCGACCAGACCGACCAGGGAGAGCACGACACTGATCGGGTCCCACGGGCCCGGATTCGGGTTACGGGACTCCGGCAGCAGCTTGATACCGACGACCACCAGCAGCGCCATCACCGGCAGATTGATCAGAAAGACCGAACCCCACCAGAAGTGCTCCAGCAGGACACCGCCGACCAGCGGGCCGAGCGCGGCACCCGCGGACGCCGCGGCGCCCCAGATACCGACCGCGAGACTCCGCTCCCGGGGATCGTGGAAGAGATTCCGGATCAGGGCGAGGGTCGAGGGCATCAGGGTCGCACCGGCGACACCCAGCAGGGCCCGGGCGAGGATCATCATCTCCGGGCTGGAGGCATAGGCGTTGAGCAGGGAGACCGCTCCGAACGCCACCGCACCCGTCAGCAGCAGCTTCTTCCGGCCGATCCGGTCACCGAGGCTGCCCATGGTGATCAGCAGACCGGCGATGACGAAGGAGTAGACGTCGCCGATCCACAACAGCTGGGTACCCGAAGGCCGCAGATCCTCACTCAGATAAGGTGTGGCCAGCCCCAGCACGGTAGCGTCGACCGCGACCAGCAGGACGGCCAGTACCAGTACGGCGAGCGCGAGCCAGCGGCCCGGCGCCCGTACGGCCTCCTCCTCCGTCTTCGTCAGCCGAGTCGTACCGGTCATTTCTCCACGCTCCGTCGAATGGCACCGCCGAGCAGCAGCTCGGCGATCACGAATGAATAGTCGTTGGCGGCGATCCGCCCCGACTGGACGGCCCAGGCGCCCGAGCTGATCAGCCCGAACAGGGCCTCGGTGATCCAGACCGCGGTCAGATCGATCCGGAAAGCGCCCTCGTCCTGGCCGCGCTGGACCAGGGCCAGGATGCGGCGCTCCGCGCGATCCCAGCCCTCGTGCACCACCTCGCCCTCGAAGAGCTGGTTCTCGGTGATCAGAAAGGCCAGCAGGGGCGCACACCGCTCGGACTCGTCGATCAGCCGGCGCAGCGCGTCGGCCGCGCCGCCCTCGTCCGGCCGGGCGGCGTCGAGGGCGGTCTCCAGCTCATGGAGCCCGTAGTCCTCCAGCGCCCGGACCAGGGCGTCCCGTCCGGCGAAATGCCGGTGCAGGGTGGCCCGCCCGATACCCGCGGCCCGGGCGACCTCGTCCATGGTCGCGCTCCCCTTACGGGAGAGAAGGGCGGCCGCGGCACGCAGCACCTGTTCACGATCGACAGTCATGAGACAAGCCTAACCGAGATGAGACAGGGATGTCTCATTCGATATGCCGATGCCCCACGTCAGGGGATCGTTCTTTGGAAGGATGCGCCGATGAGGCCACTGTTGTTGATCGATGTCGATGGCCCGCTCAATCCCTACGGCGGCAAGCCGGAGCGCCGTCCGGAGGGCTATACGACCCATCGGATGCGGCCGGAGGGCTGGTCGGGCGGAAAGCCGCTCCGGGTCTGGCTCTGCCCGGGACACGGCGAAGAGCTGACGGCGCTGGCGGAAGTCTTCGATCTGGTCTGGGCGACGACCTGGAAGGGGGAGGCGAACCGATGGATATCGCCGGTGCTGGGGCTGCCGGAGTTGCCGTTCATCGACTGGCCGGTGATGCACGGCGCGGCGCCGCGCGGCACCTTCTGGAAGACCCAGTACATCCTGGACTTCGCGGCGGGCCGACCGTTCGCCTGGGTGGATGACGACATCACGGAGCTGGACCGGCAGTTTGTGGCCCAACGGCATCTGGCCGCCGCCCTATTGATCCGGATCGATCATCGGATCGGGCTCACCCGACCTGATTTCGATGCCCTGGCGGAGTGGGCGACGGCGCTGTAGTCCGATGGCTCCTGTGATACGCATGGCTGCCGTACGCACCCCAGGGCGATGACGTCCAAGCCATCGCCCCCGGGGTGGTGGCGTTAGGCGCGCTTGGCGTTGGCCCAGTTGTGCTGGATCGCCAGATCGGCCTTGACCTCGGCGAGCTGTACGGCGACGGCGGAGGGCGCGGTACCGCCCCGGCCGTTACGGGAGGCGAGTGCGCCGGGGACCTGGAGCACATCGCGGACTTCCGGCGTCAGATGCTCGGAGATCTTGGCGAACTGTTCATCGGAGAGCTGGTCCAGCTCGATTCCCAGCGACTCGCACTCCTTGACGCACTCCCCCGCCACCTCATGGGCGACCCGGAACGGAACGCCCTGCCGGACCAACCACTCCGCGATATCGGTGGCCAGGGAGAATCCGGCGGGCGCCAGCTCCTCCATCCGCTCCCGGTGGATGGTGAGGGTGGCCATCATCCCGGTGAAGGCCGGCAGCAGCACCTCCAGCGTGTCGCAGGAGTCGAAAACGGGCTCCTTGTCCTCCTGCAGATCACGGTTGTAGGCGAGGGGCAGTGCCTTGAGGGTGGCCATCAGTCCGGTGAGATTGCCGATCAGGCGGCCGGACTTGCCGCGTGCCAGCTCGGCGATGTCCGGGTTCTTCTTCTGCGGCATGATCGAGGAGCCGGTGGAGAAGGCGTCATGGAGGGTGACGAAGGAGAATTCCTTGGTGTTCCAGATGATGATCTCTTCGGCGATCCTGGAGAGATTGACCCCGATCATCGCCGTGATGAAAGCGAATTCGGCGACGAAGTCCCGGGACGCCGTGCCGTCGATGGAGTTCCCGGCGGAGCCCCGTTCGAAGCCGAGGTCGGCGGCGACTGCCTCGGGGTCGAGCCCGAGGGAGGAGCCGGCCAGCGCACCGGAGCCGTAGGGCGAGACCGCCGTACGCTCGTCCCACTGCCGCAACCGCTCGGCGTCCCGGGAGAGGGACTGCACATGGGCGAGGACATGGTGGGCGAAGAGCACCGGCTGGGCGTGCTGGAGATGGGTCCGGCCCGGCATGGCGACATCGGGGTGGGCCTCGGCGAGGCCGACCAGGGCGTCCTGGAGCTCGGCGATCAGCCCGCCGATGATCCGGGCGTGGTCCCTGAGGTACATCCGGAAGAGGGTGGCCACCTGGTCGTTACGGGAGCGGCCGGCCCGGAGCTTGCCGCCGAGGTCGGGGCCGAGGCGCTCCAGCAGTCCCCGCTCCAGCGCCGTATGGACGTCCTCGTCGGCGATGGTCCCGGTGAAACTGCCGTCGGCGACATCGGCTTCGAGCTGGTCGAGTCCGGCGATCATCCGGGTCAGCTCGTCTTCGGTGAGCAGTCCCGCCTTGTGCAGCACTCGGGCGTGGGCGCGGGATCCGGCGATGTCATAGGGCGCGAGCCGCCAGTCGAAGTGGACGGAGGCGGAGAGCTTGGCCAGCGCCTCGGCCGGGCCGTCGGCGAACCGGCCGCCCCAGAGCCGGACATCACCGTTGTTGCTGCTCACAGCTGTTACTCCTCTGCCGGATGGCGGGCTCCGCACCTCTGGTGCGATGGTGGCGGGCCGGGTGGAACGGTGCGAGCCGACGGCCCGGACGGGCCGTCGGTGTTCGCGTCTGCGGTCAGGCGTTCAGATCACGCCGGGCGGCGATCTTTGCCGAGAGGCTGAAGATATCGATAAAGCCCTGGGCCTTCGACTGGTCGAAGGTGTCACCGGAGTCGTAGGTGGCGAGGTTGAAGTCGTAGAGCGACTCCTCGGACTTCCGGCCGGTGACAACGGCCCGGCCGCCGTGGAGGGTCATCCGGATGTCGCCGGTGACATGCTCATTGGCCTCGTTGATGAAGCCGTCCAGGGCGCGCTTCAGCGGGGAGAACCAGAGGCCGTCGTAGACCAGCTCGCCCCAGCGCTGCTCGACCTGCCGCTTGTAGCGGGCCAGCTCGCGCTCGACGGTGACGTTCTCCAGCTCCTGGTGGGCGGTGATCAGGGCGATGGCGCCGGGGGCCTCGTAGACCTCGCGGGACTTGATGCCGACCAGGCGGTCCTCGACCATGTCGATCCGGCCGATGCCCTGGGCTCCGGCCCGCTCGTTGAGCTGCTGGATGGCCTGGAGGACCGTGACCGGCTTGCCGTCGATGGCGACCGGGACACCCTGCTTGAAGGAGATGACGACCTCATCGGCCTCGCGGGGCTCCGCGGGGTTGGAGGTGTACTCGTAGATGTCCTCGATCGGCGCGTTCCAGATGTCCTCCAGGAAGCCGGTCTCGACGGCCCGCCCGAAGACGTTCTGGTCGATGGAGTAGGGCGACTTCTTGGTGGTGGCGATCGGGAGCTGCTTCTCCTCGCAGAAGGCGATCGCCTTGTCGCGGGTCATGGCGTAGTCCCGGACGGGGGCGATGCACTTGAGGTCGGGGCCGAGCGCCGTGATCCCGGCCTCGAACCGCACCTGGTCGTTCCCCTTGCCGGTGCAGCCATGGGCCACGATGCCCGCGTTGTGCTTACGGGCGGCGGCCACCAGGTGCTTGACGATGGTCGGCCGGGAGAGCGCCGAGACCAGCGGATAGCGGTCCATGTAGAGGGCGTTGGCCTTGATCGCCGGAAGGCAGTACTCGTCGGCGAACTCGTCCCGCGCGTCGGCGACCTCGGCCTCGACCGCTCCGCAGGCGAGCGCGCGCTTGCGGATGACGTCGAGGTCTTCGCCGCCCTGGCCGACGTCGACGGCGACGGCGATGACCTCCGCGCCCGTCTCCTCGGCGATCCAGCCGATGGCGACGGAGGTGTCCAGACCGCCCGAATAGGCGAGTACGACGCGCTCGGTCACGAGGTTCTCCTTACGATGCATTCGGTGATGGCATAAGTATGCATGGCTCCGCATGGTTCGTCAATGCCCTCGAACGGGGGACGCGGATCCGGACGGAGCAGTAGCGGGAGCGGGGGTCGGCGGGGGTGCGTACGGTCGGGAGCCATGCGCCGTCATTTCTTCCGGTTCGCCGTTCTGTCGCTGGTCGCGGCCGTCTCCACGGCGGTCGCGCCGCCGGTCGGCGCGGTCTCCGTGCCCCGTCCCGGCCGGGGACCGGTTTCAGCCATGCCGCCGGTCCCCGGGGTGCCGCTGCCGGAGCTGATGGCCGACACCGGTGGCGGCTCCCAGCTGATCACCGCGGTGGCTCCGGAGGCGGGGGCCACCACCGGCCGGGTGGTGTGGTGGGAGCGGGCCCCGGACGGCCGGTGGGCCGAGGCGGGTTCGGCGCCCGCGCGGTTCGGGGCGAACGGTCTGGTTGCGGGCGGCAAACGGGTCCAGGGCACCTCGACCACCCCGGCCGGGCTCTACGACCTGCCGTACGCGTTCGGTATCGCGGCCGCACCGGTGGGGGCGGCGATCAGCTACCGCCCGGTGACGGACCGCTCCTGGTGGTGCCAGGACAATGACTCGGCCTCGTACAACCGCTGGGTGGAGGGGCTGCCGGCGGACTGCCGGGCGGTGGAGGCGGAGCATTTGGTGGAGTACGGCACGCAGTACGCGCATGCCCTGGTGACGGGGTTCAACTACGACCGTCCGGTACGGGGCCGGGGCGCCGGGATCTTTCTCCATGTGAACGGGGCGGGGCCGACGGCGGGCTGTGTCTCCGTTCCGGCGGACGCCATGGCCCGGATCCTCGCCTGGGTGGATCCGGAGCGGAGTCCGCATATCGCGATCGGAACGGAGACGGGGCCCCTCGCCGTCGGACGCGGGTGAGCGTCGGACGGCGAGGGGCCCCGGTCTGCTTTTCCCCGGATCCCCGGATCCCCGGGTTCCCGGTTTCCCCAGGTGTGTCGGGTGTACTTCGGTTTTTCCGGTGCGGGTCAGCGTTCCCGTTGGGCGAGCCTCAGCAGATGGTCGGCGAGCGCCTGCCCTCCGGTGGGGTCGCGGCTGATCAGCATCAGTGTGTCGTCCCCGGCGATGGTGCCGAGGATGTCGTGGAGTTCGGCCTGGTCGATGGCCGAGGCGAGGAACTGGGCCGCTCCCGGGGGTGTCCGGAGGACCACCAGATTGGCGGATGCCTCGGCGGAGATCAGCAGCTCGGCGGAGAGCCGGCGCATCCGCTCCTCCTTGGCGGACTCCCCCAGCGGGGCCTGGGGGGTCCGGAAGCCGCCTTCACTGGGCACGGCGTAGATCAGCTCGCCGCCGGTGTTGCGGATCTTCACGGCGCCCAGTTCGTCGAGGTCCCGGGAGAGGGTGGCCTGGGTGACGCTGAGTCCGTTGTCCGCGAGCAGTTTGGCGAGCTGGCTCTGGGAGCGCACCGGCTGGCGGTTGAGGATGTCCACGATCCGCCGGTGGCGGGCCATCCGGGTCTGCGGCACGGCGGGCCCGGCGGCGTCGCCCAGCTGTCCGGCCATGGTGGCCGCCTGGGCGTCGCGTGCGTCCTGTGCGGCTCTGTCTCGCGCCTCGGTCATCGCGTCTTCATTCCCCGTTCGGTCCTTCCGCCTCGTCCAGCACGCCGGGCAGTGCCCGGAGGAGGGCGTCCACCGCCTCCTCTCCGATGGTCAGTGGCGGCATCAGCCGTACGACATCGGGGGCGGGAACGTTGATCAGGAACCCGGCGCGCTGAGCCGCCTGCTGCACTCGGGGTGCGAGGGGCTCGTTGAGCACGATACCGAGCAACAGTCCGGCTCCGCGGACATGGGAGACCAGTGGGTGGTTCAGCGATTCGACGGTATCGCGGATCTTCTCGCCGAGCCGCTTGACCTCGTCGAGCAGTCCTTCGGCGGCGATGGTGTCCAGGACGGCGAGTCCGGCGGAGCAGGCGACGGGGTTGCCGCCGAAGGTGGTGCCGTGCTGACCGGGCTTCAGCAGGTCGGCGGCGGGGCCGAAGGCGAGGGTGGCGCCGAGGGGCAGTCCGCCGCCGAGGGCCTTGGCGAGGGTGACCACATCGGCTTCGACGCCTTCGGCCTGGGCGGCGAACCAGTGGCCGGTCCGGCCGATGCCGGTCTGGACCTCGTCGAGGACGAGGAGGGTGCCGGTGGCGCGGGTGATCTCCCGGGCGGCGGTGAGATAGCCCTTGGGCGGGGTGACCACTCCGTTCTCGCCCTGGATGGGCTCGATGATCACCAGGGCGGTGTCCTCGGTGACGGCGGCCCGTAGCGCTTCGGCGTCTCCGTAGGGGACATGGGTGACATCGCCGGGGAGGGGCAGGAAGGGGTCCTGCTTGGCGGGCTGGCCGGTGAGGGCGAGGGCGCCCATGGTGCGGCCGTGGAAGCCGCCCCGGGTGGCGACCATATGGCGGCGGCCGGTGAGCCGGCCGATTTTGAAGGCGGCTTCATTGGCTTCGGCGCCCGAGTTGCAGAAGAACACCCGGCCGGGGCGGCCGGAGAGCTGGAGCAGCCGCTCGGCGAGGGCTACGGCGGGTTCGGAGATATAGAGGTTGGAGATATGGCCGAGGGTGGAGATCTGCCGGGTGACGGCTTCGACGACGGCGGGGTGGGCGTGGCCGAGGGCGTTGACCGCGATGCCGCCGACGAAGTCGGTGTAGGCGGTGCCGTCGGGGTCGTAGAGCGTGGCGCCCTGGCCCCGGCTGAGGGCGAGGCCGGGAGTGCCGTAGTTGTCGGCCATCACATCGCGCCACCGCTGGACGTGTTCTTCGTTGGCGGTCATTCGCCGTCTTCCCCCTTGTCGTCGGTGCCCTCGTCGTGGGTGGTGTGACCCGGCCGGGTCACGCCGTCGGGCAGGACCATGGTGCCGATGCCCTCGTCGGTGAAGATCTCCAGCAGGATGGAGTGCGGGACCCGGCCGTCGATGACGCGCGCGGTCTGTACCCCGTTGCGGACGGCGTAGAGGCAGCCCTCCATTTTGGGGACCATGCCGCTGGAGAGGTCGGGCAGCAGTTTCTCCAGTTCGGTGGCGCTGAGCCGGCTGATCACCTCGTCGCTGTGGGGCCAGTCCACATAGAGCCCCTCGACGTCGGTGAGGACCATCAGCGTCTCCGCGCCAAGCGCCGCAGCGAGTGCCGCAGCCGCCGTATCAGCATTGACGTTGTAGACATGTCCGTCGTCCTCCGCGCGGGCGATCGACGAGACGACGGGGATCCGGCCGTTCTCCAGGAGGGCTTCGACGACTCCTGTGTCGATCGCGGTGATCTCGCCGACCCTGCCGATGTCGACCAGCTCTCCGTCGATGGTCGGCAGGTGTTTGGTGGCGGTTATCGTGTGGCCGTCCTCTCCGGTGATACCGACGGCGAGCGGCCCGTGCTCATTGAGCAGTCCGACGAGTTCCCGCTGGACCTGGCCCGCGAGGACCATCCGGACCACGTCCATGGCTTCGGGGCTGGTGACGCGCAGTCCGGCCTTGAACTCGCTGTCGAGGCCGTGTTTGTCGAGCTGGGCGCTGATCTGGGGGCCGCCGCCGTGGACGACGACGGGCTTGAGTCCGGCGTGGTGGAGGAAGACCACGTCCTGGGCGAAGGCGGCCTTGAGGTCTTCGTCGACCATGGCGTTGCCGCCGAATTTGATGACGACGGTCTTCCCGTTGTGCCGGGTGAGCCAGGGCAGCGCCTCGATGAGGGTGCGGGCCTTGGGGAGCGCGGTGTGCTTCCGGGTGCTCATGAGCTGTAGGCGCTGTTCTCGTGGACGTAGTCGGCGGTGAGGTCGTTGGTCCAGATCACGGCCTGCTCGGAGCCGGCGGAGAGGTCGGCGGTGATGGTGACCTCGCGGTAGCGCATATCGACCAGTTCGCGGTCTTCGCCGACGGAGCCGTTCTTGCAGACCCAGACACCGTTGATGGCGACATTGAGCTGGTCGGGGTCGAAGACGGCGCCGGTGGTGCCGATGGCGGAGAGCACCCGGCCCCAGTTGGGGTCTTCGCCGTGGATGGCGCACTTGAGGAGGTTGTTACGGGCGATGGACCGGCCGACCTCGACGGCGTCGGTCTCGGTGGCGGCGCCGACGACCTCGATCCGGATGTCCTTGGAGGCGCCTTCGGCGTCGCCGATGAGCTGGCGGGCGAGGTCGTCGCAGACGGCCCGGACCCCGGCCGCGAACTCCTGCTCTCCGGGGGTGGCACCCGAGGCACCGGAGGCGAGCAGCAGCACGGTGTCGTTGGTGGACATACAGCCGTCGGAGTCGACCCGGTCGAAGGTGGTCCGGGTGGACTCGCGCAGGGCGCCGTCCAGGGCTTCGGAGTCCAGGTCGGCGTCGGTGGTGAGGACGACGAGCATGGTGGCGAGGCCGGGGGCGAGCATGCCCGCGCCCTTGGCCATTCCGCCGACGGTCCAGCCGTCGCCGCGGTGGACGGCGGTCTTGTGGACGGTGTCGGTGGTCTTGATGGCGATGGCGGCCTTCTCACCGCCGTCCTCGGTGAGTCGGGCGGCGGCGGTGTCGATACCGGCGAGCAGCTTCTCCATCGGCAGCAGGATGCCGATCAGGCCGGTGGAGGCGACCGCGATCTCGCCGGCGCTCTCGCCGAGGACCTCGGCGACCTTCTCGGCCGTGGCATGGGTGTCCTGGAAGCCCTTGGGCCCGGTGCAGGCGTTGGCCCCGCCCGAGTTGAGGACGACGGCGGCGACCGTGCCGCCCTTCAGTACCTGCTCGGACCAGAGGACGGGAGCGGCCTTGACCCGGTTGGCGGTGAAGACACCGGCGGCGGAGCGCCGGGGGCCGTTGTTGACCACGAGGGCCAGATCGGGGTTGCCGTTCTCCTTGATTCCTGCCGCGATGCCCGCGGCGGTGAACCCTTGCGCTGCGGTGACACTCACTGGGTCTCCTCTGTGGCGGCCGTGGCCGCTGACGTGTTCCTGGGTGCGGACGCGCTGTTCCTCATGGGGCGACGCCGATCGTGGAGAGACCGGTCTCCTCCGGCAGTCCGAGGGCGAGGTTCATGCTCTGGACGGCGCCGCCCGCGGTGCCCTTGGCGAGGTTGTCGATGGCGCTGATGGCGATCACCCGCCGGGCCGCAGCGTCGTAGGCGACCTGGATCTGAACGGCGTTGGATCCATAGACGGAGGCGGTCGCGGGCCACTGCCCCTCGGGCAGGAGGTGGACGAAGGGCTCGTCGGCGAATGCCTTGGCGTAAGCCGTCCGGACGTCGTCGGCCGTCGTGCCGTCGACCGCCCGGGCGGAGCAGGTGGCGAGGATGCCCCGGGCCATGGGCGCGAGGGTCGGGGTGAAGGAGACGGTGACGGGCTGCCCGGCGACCCCGCTCAGATTCTGGATCATCTCGGGGGTGTGGCGGTGTCCGCCACCGACCCCGTAGGGACTCATGGAGCCCATGACCTCGGATCCCAGCAGATGCGGCTTGGGCGCCTTGCCCGCGCCCGAGGTGCCGGACGCGGCGGTGATCACGGCTTCGGGCTCGACCAGTCCGGCCTCGTACGCCGGGAAGAGGGCGAGGGAGACGGCAGTCGGATAGCACCCGGGCACGGCGATCCGCCTGGCCCCGGCCAGCGCCTGCCGGGCACCGGGCAGCTCGGGCAGCCCGTACGGCCAGGTCCCGGCGTGTGCGGAGCCGTAGAACCGCTCCCAGTCGTCGGCGGACCGCAGCCGGAAATCGGCCCCCATGTCGATCACGAGCGCCTCGTCACCGAGCCGCTCCGCGACGGCGGCGGACTGGCCGTGCGGCAGGGCGAGGAAGACGACGTCGTGGCCCGCGAGCACATCCGCGGTCGTCTCCTGGAGTATCCGTCCGGCCAGCGGCACGAGATGCGGCTGCACCGCGCCCAGCGCCTGCCCGGCGTTCGAATGCCCCGTGAGAGCACCCAGCTCGACCCCGGGGTGTCCGAGCAGCAGACGGAGCAATTCCCCGCCCGCATAGCCACTGGCACCCGCAACCGCTACCCGAACCACCATCGAAAGCCTCCTCGCCGATGGCATGACTATACGCAGCGTCGCACGTTTATGCAATCACTCGAACGGTGTACGCACTGGTCGGCACCCGTGACCGCCGGGTCACCACCGGGCACGCAGCACACCGTCCCCGTCGGGGAGGGCGGCCCGGAGCAGCGGCCCGCCCTCGTCGGCGTAGAACGGCAGGGCGCGGGCCGCTCGCGCGCCGGAGACCAGGGCGGCCAGCTCCTGGTGGTCGGTCTCGTCGGCGACCACGTCCGTGATCGTCCCGTCCGCCGCCTCCCAGACGACATGGGCGGTCCCGTCGGACGGCAGTCCGGCCAGGACGGCGGCGACGTCGGGTCGCAGGTCGGGCCAGACCGCGAGCAGGGCGCGCGGGCCGAGTCCGGCGCGTACCGCGTCGAGGTTCTCCGTGGTGAGACGGTGCCAGCGGGCGGCGTTGACGACGCGCGTCTCCTCCAGGAGCAGGCCCCGCCGCGCCGCCAGCTCGGTGCGCACCGACGTCCAGAAGTCCTCGTCGGCGGCCTCGGTCACCTCCGGTTCCGCGTCATAGGGGGAGGCCGCCAGTGGCATAGACGTACTGGTCCCATCCGACGTGCACGGCGAAGGCTTCGCCCGTCTCCAGCCTGCACCAGGCGCCCTGTTCGCGGAGCATCGCACGAACCAGTTCCAGGGCCACCGGCAGGGAGACATCGGCTCCGTCGTGGTATCCGGCGAGGTCCGCCGGGAAGAGTCCGCCGAGGCCGTGCCCCTCGGCGGGCGGCCGGGTGCCGAAGTGGACGAACCCGGCGACGGAGGGCTCACGGATCTCCAGCCGGTCGACGCCCGCGGCTGCCGCGAAAGCGGCGATCGCCGCCAGGTACGCGGCCTCGACCGGCCCGTGGTCGCCGACCGCCTCCTCCGCGCCCCGGTAGACGCCGTGTTCGTCGCGGTCGGCGGGGTCGTACTTGGCAATCCGGTGGACGAAGGCGGGCGGCACGCTGCTCCTCCTCGACAGGGTTCGGCGGTACGGGTGTCGGCGACGGGCCCGTGGCCGGGGTGGGTGTCAGTGGTGGCGGATACCGTCGGGAGCATGATCGATGACCGTACCTCCGCGCAGTCGATATACGCCTTCGCGACCTGGGAGCCCCTGCTGCGGCTGCTCCGGGCCGACCGTGTCGAGCGGTACGGCACGGCGGCGGGCGGGGCGATCGGCAGTATCGGCCGGGGGTGGTGGAGTCTCGATCTCGGGCGGGCCCGGGACTTCCAGGAGGAGACGGAGGCGGTTCAGCGCGTCCGGGAGTCGCTGGCCGAGGCCGGGACGGGCTCGGTCGCGTTCGTGGCGGAGTTCGCGCCGTCGGGGACGGCGGTGCTGCGGCTGCTGGAGTCGGGTCCCGCCGTGGAGCCGGGGATCGGCGGCCCGAGCCCCGGGGCGCTGACGCTGGTGGAGGGCGCGGTTCCCGAGCCCTGGCGGCGGCTGCCCGAGCCCGATCCGGGAGCGATACCGGCCCCTTCGGCGGATCCCGTTGAGTTGGGGCGGATGCTGCGGGAGCGGCTGCCCGGAGCTGTCGGGGCGACGGAGGAGGAGTTGGCCGCGACCGAGCGGAGGCTGGGCCTGGCGCTGCCCGCCGAGCTGAAGGCGCTCTACCGGGTCACCCGGGGGCGGTGGGAGGACCAGCCGTACGACTCGGAGGCGGCGGACCGGGAGGCCGACGCGATCGGCTGCGAGCTGCTCCCGCTGGACGATCTCTATATCGCCGACGCCTCGTCGCGCCCGGCGCCCTGGGGGCACGCGGCACTGGAAGCGGTCACCAACCCGCCCGGCGCCGCCGTTCAGGGGCTGGTGGGCTCGCCGGGCTGGCTCGCCTTCGGGGACAACGGGGGCGGCGACCGGCTGGCGGTCGATCTGACGCCCGGCCCCGGTGGTCACCTCGGTCAGATCATCGGGATCAGCCATGAGGGGTATCTGGGCGCGGACCTCGTGGCCGCGAGCCTGACGGATCTGGCGGCGGGCCGGCTCTCGGAGCGGGCGGCCCCCGAGGCCGGGGCTCCCCTGGTGGCCCGGGTCAACAGGGCCTATCTGCCGAGCGTCGAGGCGGGTGCCCACCCGGAGCTGGAGGTGCTCTGTCTCGGTGTCCACGAAGGTCCGCCGCTGAGCCTCGCCCCGGTGCTGGGGCTGCCCCGGCTGCGTACCCTCACGGCCGCTCCCGGGACGCTGGCCGATCCCCTGGAGATCGCCCGGCTGACCGGCCTGGAGTATCTGGAGATCGGCCCCGACGACTGGCGGGTACTGCTCGACGCGGGCGCGGTGCCCCGTACGCTCTCGGCGGCCGCCGTGGACGTCTCGCCCTACCCCGCCGATCTGCGGGCCGTGGTGTCCCTGGTCAACGAGATCCTGGCGCTGTGGGACCGTCCGCCGATCACGGAGACGGTCGTCGAGGGGGAGTTGGGGGCGGAGGCGTAGCGCCGTACCGGCCGGACCGGACCGGGCCGGTATCGCGCTCCGTCATCAATTCGTGTCAATGCGTGAGCGGTTGGGCGTGGGGCGGCCGGGGGCGGGCAGAACCGGATCAGGGGACAGATCGACTGCTTGTGCGGGAGGTATCTGGTGCTGAGCGGCTGGTTCGGCGGGCTGAGGCGGTGGTGGCCGCTGCCGGGTGGCGGCGACGATTCGGGGCCCGGGCGGGGGGAGGTGGTGTTCACGGCGGACTTCGCCTCGACGGAGCAGTGGGTCGCCGGGCGGTCGTGGGCGTATCCGGGCGGGGGCCCGGAGAATCCGGGGGACAACAAGCTGGATCATCTGGTGGAGGATCCGGCGTACAGCCGGGGCGGGGTGTTCCGGGCGACGCTGCGGGACGACGGGAAGTGGGACGCGGGGCTGCTGACCACGGAGGGCAGTGCCCAGGGGTTCATGATGCGGGCGGGCGACGTGCTGGAGGCGCGGGTCCGGCTGCCCGTGGAGATGGGCGCCTGGCCGGCGATCTGGACCTGGCGGGACGGCGGTCAGGAGATCGACGTCTTCGAGTACCACCCGGACAATCCGGATCTGCTGGAGCTGTCGAACCGGGTCCGGGGCGGGCAGCGTTACCACCGGGAGGCCGCGATCGAGCCCGGCGGCTGGGTGGATCTGGCGGTGGAGGCCGGGGCGCGTTCGGTGGTGTGGTGGGTCAACGGCCGGCGGGTGTACGCGGATCGCCGGGGGGTGGGGCGGCGCTGGCAGGCGTATCTGATCGTCAATCTCTCGGTCTGTGCGGGGCGTTATCACCCGGCCCCGGATCCCGGGGTGTCGGAGATGTCGTACGAGGTCCAGGGGCTGGTGGTGCGGCGGCCGGATTAGCGTGAGGCGGCGGGGTCCGGGGGTGCCGTGCGGCGGGGGCCCGGCACCCTTCGGACGGTCGGGTCCGGGGGCGGGTGCCGAGGGGCAACAGAGCGAATAGGGGGAACAGGGCGAGGAGTTGGACGGCTGCCGCGGTGAGCAGGGCGGCGGGGAGGGAGAGGGCGGCGATCGGTCCGGCGGCGGCCGTACCGATCGCGAAGCCGGTGATCTTGAGGCTGGCGCCGGTGGTGAAGATCTGGGCCCGCAGGCGTCGCGGTGCCTCCCGGTGGCGGATCGCGAAGAGGGCGGTGAGCTGGGGCCCCTCCCCCGCGCCGAGCAGAACGGCCCCGGCGAGGACCGTGAACGGGTGGGCGGTGGCGAGCAGGACGAGGGCGGCGGCGAGGACCGCGGTACTGATCGCCAGCACGGTCTCCGGGCGGAGTGGCGTTCGGCGGCGGGCGAGCAGCGCGTTGGCGGCGAGCGCCGACGCCGCGACCACGGCGAGCAGGGCGGCGCCCTGGGCGGGGCCGCCGAGGGCCCGTTCGCCGATGAGCGGGGCGCAGGCGAGGAACATGCCCTGGCCCGCGCAGGAGATCACGGAGGAGAGGGTGGGGCGGGAGAGCGCCCGGTTGCGGGCGATGACCCGGAATCCGGCGGCGAGATCGGCCCGTACGGGGGTACGGGGCGCGGGCGGACCTCCGGGCCCGACGGTGGTGACGGGAGCGGGGGCAGAGGCAGGGGAGGTGCGCGGGAGCAGCAGGGCTACGGGGAGCGCCAGGCCGATGAAGGCGGCGGAGGCCACGACCGCGGTGTCGGCGCCCGCCCGGTGTGCGACGAGTCCGGCCAGGAGGGGGCCGAGCAGCCCGGCGGCGTTGAAGGTCATCGCGTCGACGGCGTTGGCCCGGTCGAGCCGGTGGGCCGGGACGGTCCGGGGTAGCTGGGACGTCCAGCCGCCCGCGATCGCGGGGCCCAGGAGTCCGGCGAGTACGGCCACGGCGACGGTCGGGCCGAGTGGCGCGCGGCCCAGACAGCCCAGGACGGCCAGGAGGCCGGTGGCGTAGCCGAGGAGTGTCCCGGCCAGCAGGACGCCGGGCCGGGGCGAGCGGTCCAGGAGCGCTCCGAGGAGGGGACCGCCCGCGGCGGCGGCGACGGTGAGGGCCGCGAGGAGGGTGGTGGCGGTGACGGTCGATCCGGTGGCGGCGAGTCCGGCGAGCAGGAGGGTGGGGCCGGACATCTCGTCGCCGGTACGGGCGGCGGCGGCACCGGCCGCGTAGCGCCCCAGTCCGTAACGCTTCAGCATGCCCGGCACGTTACGTCGGTAACTCAAACATTCACCAGATGCGTTACATGCGCTACGGTCGCCCCATGGTGGTTCTCCCATGGCTCCGGTAGCCGGCTCCCGGTCCGGCGGCGGTCACGGCCCCCGCCGGGTGTCGTCCGCGCCGACACCCGTATCGACGTCGGCGGGCGAGGCCGCGGGCCAGGGGGCCGAGCGGGCCGAGCGGGCCGAATGGTCGGCCCGGCACTCCGTGGCTGCGGTCGCGGCACGGACGGCGGCTCTGGTCAACGCTCTCAACGGCCCCGGCGATCCGGTGGCCGACGAGATCGCGGCCGTCCTGCGCGACCACGGCGAGCAGGTGGCCGACGGGCTGTCGGCCCGGGACGTGGCGGAGCTGCGGGAGGCCGCGGGGCGGCTGCGGGAGGTCTTCACCGCGCCGGACGCCGACCGGGCCGCGGAGCGGGTGAACGCGCTGCTGGCCCGCTGCGCGGGGCCCCTGCGGCTGACGTCGCACGGCGGCGTCTCACCGTGGCATCCGCATCTCGACAGCCATGACGACGCGCCGTGGGGCGAGTGGCTGCTGGCCTCGTCCTGTCTGGCCCTGACCGTACTGATCTGGGATCGCCAGCGCCCGCCGGGCGGGGTGTGCGCGTCCCCGGCGTGCGGCCGGGTCTTCCTGACCCTGGGCAGTGGTCCCGTACGACGCTACTGCTCTCGGCGGTGCGCGACCCGCGAGCGGGTGGCGGCGCACCGGCGCGCCCGGCGGGACGGGACACCGGAGGGCGTCGGCGGTGGCGGTGGTAGCGATGGAGCGGGGAACGGGACGGCCCGGCGGCGCCGGGGATCCGCGTAGGAGGTCCGGGGGCAGTCCCCGGGGTGGATGACAGGACCGCCCGGCGCGGCCGTACCGCCCCCGGTGCTCGCCGGATTCAGCCGCGGAGGGCGCGCGGGGTACGGATCTCGTCGTACGCGGTACGCAGCCTGCGGGCGCCTTCGACCAGGTCCGCCGGGTCCGCGACCGCCGCGAAGCTCAGCCGCAGCGCGCCCGCCGGGGGTTCGGCGGAGTAGTACGGCCGCCCCGCCGCGATCGCCGCTCCGGCGCGCAGGGCCGCGGCGTGCAGGGCGGCCTCGTCGGTGCCGTCGGGCAGCCGGAGCCACAGGTGGTGGCCGCCGTACGGGACCGTCGGCAGGACCAGTTCGGGCAGGTTCCCGGCGACGGCGGCCGCGAGCGTGTCGCGGCGGTTCCTCAGCGCGGCGGCGACGGTCCGCAGATGCCGGTGCCAGGCCGGTGAGCCGACGAGTTCGAGGGCGGCCTCCTGGAGGGGCCGGGGGACGAAGAAGCTCTCCACGACATGGATGGCCCGGAGCCGGTCGAGGACGGGGCCGCGGGCCGCGAGGGCGCCGACCCGCAGGCTCGGTGAGCAGATCTTCGTCAGCGACCCGACATGGACGACGACGCCGTCGGGGTCGTCGGCGGCCAGCGGGCGGGGCAGCGGGGGCGCGTCGTCGTGGCCGAGCCGCCGGGCGAAGTCGTCCTCGACGACGAACGCCCCGGCGGCCCTGGCGATCCTCAGCACCTCGGGCCGCCGGCCGGCCGCGAGCACCGCGCCGGTGGGGTTCTGGAAGAGGGGCTGGCAGACGAGGACCCGGGCGCCGGTGGCCTCGAAGGCGGCGGCGAGCAGTTCCGTCCGTACGCCGTCCGCGTCGACGGGGACCGGTACGGGGCGCAGTCCGGCTGCCCGGGCGACGGCGAGGAGACCGGGGTAGGTCGGGGACTCGACGAGGACCGGCGCGCCGGGCGGGGCGAGGGCGCGCAGGGCCGTGGTCAGGGCGGGCTGGCCGCCCGCGGTGATCAGGACATCGGCCGCGGTGACCGTCGGGCCGATGCCCCGGGCGAACCACTCCCGCAGTTCGGGGAGCCCTTCGACGGGCGGGCGCCCCCATGCGCCGGGGCGCCGCCCGGCGCGGGCGAGGGCGGCCGACAGGGCGCGTTCGGGCTGGAGTCCGGGATGGAGATAGCCGCCGTTGAGTTCCACGACACCCGCCGGGGGCGCGGCGAGGGTGGCGAGCACACCGGAGGCGTCGACGGTACGCGGTACGGAGTCGGCGGTCGCCGCGGCGCTCAGGCTGACCTCCTGCCACGAGGTGTCACCGGCGGGCGCCGCCGCCGGGCGCCGTTCGGCCCGGAAGGCCCCGGCGCCGGGACGGGTGACGACCAGCCCTTCGGCGGCGAGCTGCGCGAGTGCGCGGGTGACCGTCACCGGGGAGACGTGATACCGCTCGACCAGGACCCGGCTCGATGGCAGCTTTCCACCAGGAGAGTAGCGGATCAGCTCATCACGGAGCTTTTCCGCGAGATCGCCGACACTGCTACGCTCATTCATGAGAGCACAGAATAGCGCTACCGCTGATTCGCCGATAGCGGTCGGCGGACCGTCCGCCGGGGAAGCGGCCCGCGCCACCGACGCCGGTACCGCCCGCCTGCTGAGTTCCCGTACAGCACGTACGGCCCGCACGGGGACGGCGCTTGCGGCGCTGGGTGTCGTCGCCTTCTCCCTCACCTTCCCTTCGACCGTCTGGGGTCTGCGGTCCTTCGGCCCCTGGTCGCTGGTCTCCCTGCGCGCCGTCATAGCCGCCGTCGTCGCGGGCGGGCTGCTGCTGGCCCTGCGGGTCCCGCCGCCGGACCGCCGTCACTGGGGCTCGTTGCTGGTGGTCGCCGGGGGCGTGGTGGTGGGCTTTCCGCTGCTGACGACGCTCGCGCTGCGCTCGTCGACGACCTCTCACGCGGCCGTGGTGGTGGGGCTGTTGCCGCTGACGACCGCGGTCTTCGCCGCCGTCCGTACCGGTCGCCGCCCGTCGCGGACGTTCTGGCTGGCGGCCCTGACCGGGGCCGCGGTGGTGATCGCGTTCACGGTGTCGGAGAGCGGCGGCGCTCTCCAGGGCGCCGATCTGTATCTCTTCGGCGCCCTGCTGGTGTGCGCCGCCGGATACACCGAGGGCGGCCGGCTGGCGGCGGTGCTGCCGGGCTGGCAGGTGATCGGCTGGGCGCTGGTGCTCTGTCTGCCGTTCGCCGTCGCGGGATCGGCCGCGGCACTGGCGTACGAGCCGGTCCGGCTGACGGCGCAGGGGGTGACCGGGCTGATCTGGGTGGCCTGCGGCTCCACGTTCTTCGGTCTGTACGTCTGGTACCGGGGCATGGCCGCGATCGGCATCCCCCGGGCGAGCCAGTTGCAGCTGGCCCAGCCGCTGCTGACGCTGGTCTGGTCGGTCGCGCTGCTGGGCGAGGAGCTGTCACCCGCCGCCCCGGTGGCGGCGGTGGGCGTCCTGGTGTGCATCGCGGTCACGCAGCGGGCGCGCGGCTGACGGGCGGGGGTGGGGCGGGACCCGGAGACGGCCACCGGAGGGACGGTACGGGGCGGGGCCCGCGCCCACCCCCTGTACCGCCGGACGCGCCTCCGCCCCCGTACCCGCCGGAAGGTGTGGTTCCGGGCCCGGCCGTAGACTCGGAAGCACACGGACCACCCCCGCCTTCGAGGAGGTCACTCCCGATGCGAGCACGTGTTGGCGACAAGCTGCTGGTACACGGCAGGACCGTGGGCCATCACGACCGGGTCGCCGAGGTCGTGGAGGTCCACGGCGAGGACGGCGGGCCGCCCTACCGCGTCCGGTTCGAGGACGACGGCCACGAGACGGTGATGTCCCCCGGGCCCGACTCGGTCGTCCGGCCGCACGAACCCGCCGCCTGACCCCCGGACCACTCCCCCGCGCCGGTGCGGCACCTTCCGCCCCGGCGGCGGTTCGGCACGGCCCCGCACGACCGCAGCCGGAGCCGGTACCCGCGTACGGTCGCCCGACACGGACACCGCTACCGCCTCGCCGTCACCACCGCTACGGCGTCGGTACCCGGGTCGGATAGTGGTCCGCCACCACCCGCGCCATGGCCCCGTTGCGGTCCGCCCCGACCTCCTTCGCCGAGAAGAAGCAGTGGCCCCGCACCCGCCCGTACTTCCCGGCGAGCGTCAGATGCCGGGACAGCTCCCCCGGGTCCTGCCAGGGCGCGCCCTGGGCCGGGTCGCCCGCCTTGTAGAGCGCCTCGCCGATGTAGAGCTGGACGTCCGTCCCCTTGACCAGCGTGTTCCACCAGGGCACGAGCTTGGCGTAGTCGGCGGCGGCGTAGCCGATGTTCCAGTAGATCTGCGGGACGACATAGTCGATCCAGCCCTGCTGGACCCAGGTCCGGGTGTCGGCGTGCAGATCATCGTAGGTCTCGATCCCGGCGCGGGTGTCGGAGCCGCGCGGGTCGGTGGTGGCGTTGCGCCAGACCGCGAACGGGCTGACGCCGAAGGCGACACCGGCCCTGGTGGACTTGATCCGCCGGGACATCTCCCGGATGAGCCGGTCGATGTTGTCGCGCCGCCAGGCGGCCTTGTCGGTGAAGCCGGTGCCGTACCGGGCGAAGGTGGCGTCGTCCCCGAAGGTCTGCCCGGCCACCGGGTAGGGGTAGAAGTAGTCGTCGAAGTGGACGCCGTCGACGGGGTAGCGCCGGACCGCGTCGATCATGGCGTTCTGGACGAAGGCGCGGACCTCGGGGACCCCCGGGTCGTAGTAGAGCTTGCCGCCGTAGGGCAGGACCCAGCCGGGGTTGCGGCGGGCCGGGTGGTTCTCGGCGAGCCGGGTGACATCGGTGCTGGTGGCGACGCGGTACGGGTTGAACCAGGCGTGCAGCTCCAGTCCCCGCCGGTGGGCCTCGGTGACGGCGGTACCGAGCGGGTCCCAGCCGGGGTCGCGGCCCTGGGTCCCGGTCAGATAGCGGGACCAGGGTTCGTAGGGCGACGGCCAGAAGGCGTCCGCGGCGGGCCTGACCTGGAAGACAACCGCGTTGAGCCGGCGGGCGGCGGCGGTGTCGAGCTGGGCGATCAGTTCGGCCCGCTGCCGTTCGGCGGTCAGTCCGGCGGCGGACGGCCAGTCCCGGTTGGTGATCGTCGCCAGCCACATGCCGCGGAACTCGGCCGCCTCGGCCCGGCTCCCCCCGGCCGGGCCGGGTGCCGTCCGGGGTACGGCCGCGGCGTCGCCCGCGGTCGCCAGTCCGGTGACCGCTCCGGCCGCCGCCATGAACCCTCTTCTGGTGATGTGCGCCATGGGTATCTTCTCCGCTCCGGCCGCAGCGATACGCCCCGGTCCGTTCAGATCTGTCCGGCTCCGTCCGGCCGCTGACCGTGACGGCGCCCACCCTTCCCCGATCATCGTGCCCGGGATGATCCGGAGTACCGTCGTACGGTCGAGGCGGGCGCCGGAACCATACGGGGAATCCCGCACAAAAGCAGCGAAAGGCACGAGGTGACGGAGTCAATGGCCGACATTGCACGCGTCGGAGTGGTGGGCTGTGGCCAGATGGGCGCGGGCATCGCGGAGGTGTGCGCCCGCAGCGGGCTGGAGGTGAGGGTCGCCGAGACCACCGGCGAGGCGCTGGAACTGGGCCGGACCCGGCTGAACAACTCCCTCACCAAGGCCGCCGAGCGGGGCAAGATCTCCGAGGAGGAGCGGGACGCGGCGCTCGGCCGGCTGAGCTTCACCACCGACCTCGGCGAGTTCGCCGACCGCGATCTGGTGATCGAGGCGGTGGTCGAAAACGAGCAGGTGAAGACGGAGATCTTCCAGGTACTCGACCAGGTCGTGACCCGTCCGGACGCGATCCTGGCCTCCAACACCTCGTCGATCCCGCTGGTGAAGCTGGCGGTGGCGACGTCCCGGCCGGACCAGGTCATCGGAATCCACTTCTTCAACCCGGCCCCGGTCCAGAAGCTGGTGGAGCTGATCCCGGCGCTGACCACCTCCGAGGAGACGGTGAAGCGGTCCGAGGCCATGGTGGAGCAGGTACTGGGCAAGCACGCGATCCACGCCCAGGACCGTTCGGGCTTCGTGGTGAACGCGCTGCTCATCCCCTATCTGCTGTCGGCGATCCGGATGTTCGAGTCGGGCATCGCCAGCCGTGAGGACATCGACAACGGCATGGAGCTGGGGTGCGCGCACCCGATGGGCCCGCTGAAGCTGGCGGATCTGATCGGCCTCGACACGGTGGCGTCCGTGGCCGACTCGATGTACGCGGAATTCAAGGAGCCGTTGTACGCCGCTCCCCCGCTGCTCCAGCGGATGGTGGACGCGGGGCGGCTCGGCCGGAAGACCGGGTCGGGGTTCTACCCGTACAACTGATCCCGTACGGCCGGCGGTCCCGTACGACCGACCCGGACGACCGTCCCGGTACGGCTGCCGCATCCGTACGACCGAGTGGTACGGCTGTTCCTGTACGGCCGCTGATCCCGCGCGGCTGCCGGATGGGGTCGGGCGCCCTGCCGCCCGCCCCGGCCGGATGGTCCGGTTCACCGTGCCGCGGGCCCGGGGCGCGTACGCCGCCGTCCTCGCGGAAGTGGGGACCTTCCGGGGTCACCCGCGACGCCGCCGGTCCCGGCACCGGCGGCCACCGGGGCTCAGCCCAGCCGCATGTGATGCAGCATCAGCAGTCCGGCCGCCATGTTGGCGGCCGGGATCCGGCCCCGGGCGATGAGATCGGGGATCGCCTTCAGCGGCACCCACTCACGGCGTGAGGACTCGAAGTCGTCCTCGGGGTGGCCGATGTAGGTCGCGCCCTCCGCCCAGTACAGATGGTGCCGGGCGTCGATCAGGCCGTTGGCGGGTTCGACGGTGAGCAGATGGCGCAGGGGGCCCGGCCGCCAGCCGGTCTCCTCCTCCATCTCGCGGGCCGCCGCCGACTCGATGTCCTCGCCGTCCTCGACCACGCCCGCGGCCAGCTCCCAGCCCCAGCTGTCGGTGATGAAGCGGTGTCGCCAGAGCATGAGGACCTCGTTGTCCTCGTTGACGGCGGTCGCCACGGCGACGGCCCGGAGCCGGATGAGGAAGTGGTCGAGGTGCCGGCCGTCGGGGAGTCGGACATCGGCCAGATTGACCCGGAACCACCGGTTCTCATACACAGTTTGTTCGTTGAGATTCGTCCACTGCACAGTTCTGCCACCTTTCGGCCTGTAGGTGGCAACATCGCAGCAGTCGATCTTGTTCAACGGAATCGTCCACGGTCGTCGACCGGCCACGGTGACGCCGAACGGTCCGCATCCGTACGGGTCGGCGGACCCGCCGGGTCACCGGGTCACAACGGGACGCGCAGCGCCTCGTCGATCAGCCCCGCCGCCTCCTCCGCGTCGGCGCTGCCGCTGGCCAGCAGATGTTCCCGGACCTCCCGCAGCCGGTCCCGCAGCCGCTGGGACTCCATCCCCCTCACCCGTTCCGTCATCTCCGCGGCCGTGGCCGCCGCCCGGTCCGCCTCGCCCTGGCGCAGTTCGATCCGGCAGAGCATCGCCAGCCGGTGCACCCGGCCCCGGTCGTGGGCGGGCGTCCCGGCCGCCGCCGAGGCGTGCTCCCGGGCGGCGGCCAGATCGCCGAGGCTCAGCAGCGCCTCCGCCGCCTGTACGTTGACCAGGCCCGGCTGGACGTAGCCGGTCTCGTCGGGCTCGTCCCCCAGATGGATCCGTTCGGCCTCCGTCTCGGCCCGCCGGATGCAGCGGACCGCCGAGGCGTCGTCGCCGAGATGGGCGTACGCCTTGGCCTGCATCGCGTAGAGATCGGCGGAGAGCGCGGGGGTGATCTGCCCGCCCGCGGTCCGCAGGGCGGCCTCCGCGAAGGCGACGGCCTGCCGGTGCTCGGAGAGGAAGAGCGACTGATTGACCAGCAGGGCGATCACATAGGCGCCGAGTCCCCGGTCACCGCTGGCCTTGGCGAGCCGGAGCGCCTGGTGGAAGTAGCGCTGGGCGAGACCGTGGGCGTCGGAGTCGTAGGCGCAGATCCCGGCGACCGCGACCAGTCCGCCGGTGGCGCGGTGGAGCTGCCGTCCGAGGGCGTCGTTGTACGAACCCCGCAGCAGGGGCGCCGTCTCGGTGTTGAGGAAGCCGACGATCCTGGCCCGGGTCGCGACACCGCCCGCCCGGCGGTACATCAGCTCGTAGTGCGCGCGGGCGGCCCGCAGCATGGCGACGTCGGCCATGGAGACCCGGGTCAGTCCGGAGCGGGACACATCGCCGTCCTCCGGCGGGTTCTCCCACTCCCAGACCGGGATCACCGCCGGGGTGCCGGTGACGGCGGGGGCGTCGATGACATGCCGCCGCTGCTGTTCGTCGGAGCGCCAGAGGGCGGTCGCGCGGTCCACGAATCCGGAGAGGGGGGTGTCGGGCGGGGCGGTCCCGGCGCCGTCCACCCCGAGGCCGATATCGCCGAGGGTCAGAGTGCGGCGCAGCCGCCCCGCGAGTACCTCGCAGATCAGATCGGGGACCTGGCCCCGGGGGCGCTGGCCCTTGAGCCAGCGCGCGACGGCGGTGTGCTCGTAGCGCAGGGTCAATCCCCTGGCCAGGCCCGCCTGGTTGACCCGGGCGGCGAGGCCCGCGTGGGAGATGCCCGACTCGTCGAGCAGGGCGTCGAGCAGGGTGTTCGGCTGCATGCGGGCGCTCCGGGGGCTCGGTCAGCTCAGCGTAGTCGACGGCGGGTTCACACGGGGTGTGAACGGAACGCCAGGAGCGGGGCGCCGTGCGCGCTGCCGTGGCCGGGCCGGGGCGGCTTGACTGAGATGCCTCTCAAGGAGGCGGCCGGACCGCCGGCTCCCCCTCGTACAGTGCGGCGGTCCTCCACCGCGCCGTCCGCCCTGCCGATCTGCCCGACACTCCGCGGCAGGGCGGGCGGCGCCGGCCGTACGGGCAGCCCTCGGAGGGTGACCTTCGCAGCGTGCGGCCGACTGGGCCCGTCCCGCCAGCCGGACGGGCCCAGGTCCGTGCCCAGGACCGGAACCCCACGGGCCCGGAGGTTCATCGAACGTACGGGCCCGGCTACTGGCGGGAGGGTTCCCGGCGGCGGCCCGGGGCGGGCGTCCGGGGCTGCTCGGGATGGTCGTTGCGGAGCATCAACAGGGCCACGTCGTCGCCGGGCCGGCCGCCGGTGTGGCGCAGCAGCGCCGACTCGACCGAGGCGAGCACGGCGGCGGGCGGGACGGACGGCGCCGCCGATACCCGGTCGAGGACGGCCTGGAGGGCGAAGAACCGGCCCCGGGCGTCGCGCGCCTCGGCCGCGCCGTCCGTGTGCAGCAGCAGGCCCTCGCCCGGGGCCAGTCCCTCGCAGAGGTACGGATCGAGCCGGGCCGGGAGGGGGAAGGGGCCGAGCGGCGGCAGCGGTTCGGCGGTGGCCAGCGGCCGGACACCGCCGGGGCCGAGCCGGTAGGGCCACGGGTGGCCGCAGTTGAGGGCCCGTACGCTCCGGGTCGGGCCGTCGCCCAGTTCCAGCAGCAGTACGGTGACGAACTCCTCGGCGGGCCAGCCCTCCGGGTCCGGCTCGCCGACGGCGGCGGTTCCGTCCCCGCCCGGTTCGGCGCCGTGGGCGCTCGCCCCGGGTTCACCGCGTTCGTCCCGGATCCGTCCGGCGCTCTCGTCGCGGGCGCGTTCGCGCAGATGGCGCTGGACGGCCCGGTCCAGCCGCCGCAGCACGCCCCCGAGGTCGGGTTCGTCGTACGCGGCCTCCCGGAAGCTGCCGAGGACGGCCGCGACCGACCCGATGGCGGGCAGACCGTGACCTCGTACGTCGCCGATGACGGCACGCACCCCGTAGGGCGTGGCCACGATCTCGTAGAGGTCGCCGCCGACGGTCGCGCCCCGGCTGGCGGAGAGCTGGCCCGCCGCGATCGAGAGCCCGTCGAGGCGGGCGGGCGGCGGGCGCAGCAGGACGCGCTGGGTGGCGTGGGCCACCGCGCGGGCCCGGCGCAGTTCGCGGCGGAGCCGTCGCCGGCCCCGGAGGAGTAACGCGGTGCCGATGGTCCCGGCGGCGAGCAGGACGAGACCCGCGAAGATCCGTTCGCCCCGGCTCTCCGGGTGGTCGTGGGGCAGTACGACCCGGCCGATCAGGGCGGCGGCACCGCAGGCGAGGGGGAGGAAGAGGGTGAGCAGCCGACGGCGCAGGGGGCGGCGGCAGGACGGCTCGGTCCTGGGGTTCGTCCCGGTTCCGCGTCGGAGCACCCGGGACGGGACGGCCCGGATACCGCGAAACGGGGCCGGGACGCGGTGCTCGGAAGTGCTGCGGTTCATGCCGATGGTCCCCTCATAGGCCCTGCCCGGCGCACCGGCCGCGCCCCCGGCCGTGGACACGGGATCCCGCCCGGCCCCGGCCGGACGGCGCTCCTGTGCGAACACGGCCTCGTCCGTGACCGCGGGGCGGAACCCGCGCGGCCCCGGAACGGGCGGGGCGGGGGACTGTACAGCCATGGCCAACGGCCGCGTCGATTGTGTCGATCGCGCGGGCGGGATGGGAACAGCCTCCCCCGTTCTCACTCGAACGAGCGAATCGCCGTCGGGAGCGACGGCGGCGCCTCGGGGAGCATACGACGTGTACCCGCCCTCGAACACCATGTTCATGACGTGCCGTCACGATCATTCCCCGCGCGGGGGAACGGAACGCCCGGGCGGCGGATCCCGGACGCCCCCGCCCCGCTCTCCGCGACTGCCGCGCACCGCAGGTGGCGGCTGCCGGGACCGTGTGCCGGGGCGGGTTGTCCGTACGGTGCGGGGGCGGTTCCGGGGCCGTACGACACCGGTCCCTCCGGATCCCCGACCGGGCTCGGGTCCTCGAACACGGACGCCGGGGGCGGGTGTTCGGTGCGTGCGCGGCGGACCGCGCGGCCCTACCGACCGGGGTCCCGCCGTCCCCGCGTACGGTACGACCGGCCGCCGGGCGGGGTTCGACCGAACCGTCCCGGGGGCGCGGGAGGCGTCCCGGCCAGGAGACGGCTTAGGCTGCTGCGATGTCCGAACCCGACGAGGTCGTCCGCCGGTCCGCCCGAGTGCTGCTCTTCGACGGGCGGCACCGTCTGCTGCTGCTGAGATTCCGGCTCGACCCCGACGACCCCGGTACCGGGTTCGGCTGGTCCACACCCGGCGGCGGTGTCGAGGACGGGGAGACCCTCGCCGGGGCCGCGGCCCGCGAATTGTGCGAGGAGACCGGTCTCTCGGTACCGCCGGAGGCGCTGGGCTCGCCGGTGGCGTACACCTCCGGATACGCGGACCTCGGCTGGGCCTCGGGGGTGTTCCGGGACGACTTCTTCCTGCTCCGGGTCGGGACCCATCGGGTGGACATCGGCGGGCAGCGGGCGGACGAGCTGCGGTATCACGCCGGGCACCGCTGGTGGACCCGGGATGAGCTGGCGGACGGGGACGAGATCGTCTACCCGTACGGCCTCCCGGCGCTGACGGCCGGTCTGATCGCCGGGCGAATCCCCGCCGAGCCGGTCCGGCTGCCCTGGCACCACTGACCACCGGTCCCACCGGGCGGGGGTGCCGCGGGTATCAGCCGCGCGGGGCCCGTGCGGTCCCGGAAACGCTCCGGCCCCCGGAACCGATGGGTTCCGGGGGCCGGAGGCGAGCCGGTCGGACCGGTCAGACGCCGCGGAGGACCGCGCCCGCCGCGTCGGCGGCAGCGGCGATCGCCGCCTCACGGGCGGCCGTGGCCTCCTCGACGGTCAGCGTCCGGTCGGGGGCGCGGAACCGCAGCGCGTACGCCAGCGACTTCTTCCCCTCCCCGATCTGCTCACCGGTGAAGACGTCGAACAGCCGGATGGACTCCAGCAGTTCACCCGCGCCCACGGCGAGGGCGTGCTCGACGAAGGCCGCGGGCACCTCGGCGTCGACCACCAGGGCCACGTCCTGGGTGGCGACCGGGAAGGACGAGATCCGCGGTGCGGTGACCGCGCCCTCGCCCGCCCGGCGGACCAGGTCCAGGTTCAGCTCCATGGCGCAGGTACGGGCGGGCAGCCCGAACGCCTTGACCACCCGGGGGTGCAGTTCGCCCGCGTGGCCGACGAGGGTCTTCGCCCCGTCGATCACGACGAAGAGTCCGGCGCACCGGCCGGGGTGCCAGGGGCCGTACCGGGCCTGCTCGACGGCCAGTTCGGCACCGGCCTCACCGGCGACGGTACGGGCCGCCTCGACGGCGTCCGCCCAGTCGGCCGGGCGGCCCTTGCCCCACCAGCCGGACTGCTCACGGGCGCCCGCGAGCACCACGGCGGCGTGCCGGGGCTGCTCGGGCAGGGCCGCGTCGAGTGCGGCGAGCTGCTCGTCGGCCGGGCGCCGGTCGACGGGCAGGGCGGGGGCCCGCCGGTCCCCGGCGGCCGGGTGGAAGACCAGACCGGTCTCGAAGAGGGCCAGGTCGTGGCTGCCCCGGCCGTCGTTGCGGCGGAGGGCGGCCAGCAGTCCGGGCAGCAGCGTCGTCCGCAGCGCCGGCTCCTCGTCGGAGAGCGGGTTGACGAGGGTGACGAGCCGGCGGGCCGGGTCGTCGGCCGCCAGGTCGAGCTTGTCGAGGACCTGCTCACCGATGAACGGGTAGTTCGGCGCCTCGACATAACCGGCTCCGGCCAGTGCCCGGCCGACCCGGCGGTGCAGCCGCTGCCGGTCGGTCAGCCCCCGGCCGGAGGCGGGCCTGGGCAGCGTCGAGGGAAGGTTCTCGTACCCCTCCAGCCGCATGACCTCCTCGGCCAGGTCGTTGGGCGCGGCCAGGTCGGGGCGCCACGACGGGGCGGTGACGATCAGCTCGTCCTGCCCGTAGACGTCGCAGCCGACCTCCTGGAGGCGGCGGACGACGGTCTCCCGGCCGTAGGCGACCCCGGCCACCCGGTCGGGATGGTCGGCGCGCATGGTGACCGTACGGGGCGCGGAGGGCGCGATGACCTCGGTGACACCCGGCTCGGCGGTGCCCCCGGCGAGGAGGACCAGCAGATCGACGGTCCGCTGCGCGGCGGCGGCGCCCGCCAGCGGGTCGACACCCCGCTCGAAGCGGCGGGACGCCTCCGACGACAGCTTGTGGCGGCGGGCGGTCCTGGCGATGGAGACGGGGTCGAAGTGGGCGGCCTCGATCACCACGTCGGTGGTGCCGCGGACCTGCCCGGTCTCCGGGTCGGTGACCGCGTCGGCGATCTCCGTGTGGGCACCGCCCATCACGCCCGCGAGCCCGATGGGGCCGCGGCTGTCGGTGATGACGAGGTCCTCGGCGTCGAGCACCCGGTGGGCGCCGTCGAGGGTGGTCAGCTTCTCCCCGGGCTCGGCCCGGCGGACCCCGATCGGGCCCTCGATCAGGGACCGGTCGTAGGCGTGCAGCGGCTGGCCCAGCTCCAGCATCACGTAGTTGGTGATGTCGACCGCGAGGGAGATCGGGCGCATGCCCGCCTTCTGGAGGCGGCGGCGGAGCCAGATCGGGGAGCGCGCCTCGGGGTCGAGGCCGGTGACGGTGCGGGCGGTGAAGCGGTCGCAGCCGACGGGGTCGGCGACCTGGACGGGGTAGCCCCGGCCGTTGGGGCCGGGGACGTCCAGCAGCGCCGGGTCGCGCAGCGGCAGCCCGTAGGCGGTGGCGGTCTCGCGGGCGACACCGCGCAGCGACAGGGCGTAGCCGCGGTCGGGGGTGACGGCGATGTCGAGGACCTCGTCGAAGAGCCCCAGCAGCTCGATCGCGTCGGTGCCGGGCTCGTACTCCGGCGGGAGGACGATGATGCCGTCGCTGCCGTCGTCGCCCATGCCCAGCTCGCCCGAGGAGCAGATCATGCCGCGGGACATCCGGCCGTACGTCTTGCGCTCGGCGATCTTGAAACCGCCGGGCAGCTCGGCGCCGGGGAGGACCACGACGACCTTGTCGCCGATGGCGAAGTTACGGGCGCCGCAGATGATCTCCTGCGGTTCGCCCGTACCGTTGGCGGCCCCGACGGCGACCATGCAGTGCCGGATGGGCTTCTTGAACTCGGTCAGCTCCTCGATCGACAGCACCTCGCCGACGACCAGGGGGCCGGTGAGACCGGCGCCGAGCCGTTCGACGGTCTCGACCTCCAGTCCGGCCGCGATCAGCTTCCGCTGTACGTCACGGCCGGTCTCCGTCGCCGGCAGGTCGACGTACTCCCGCAGCCAGGAAAGCGGGACCCGCATCAGATCTCCATCCCGAACGGCCGGGTGAACCGGATGTCACCCTCGACCATGTCTCGCATGTCTTCGACGTTGTGGCGGAACATCAGCATCCGCTCGATGCCGAACCCGAAGGCGAATCCGCTGTACTTCTCGGGGTCGACCCCGCAGGCCACCAGCACCTTGGGGTTGACCATGCCGCAGCCGCCCAGCTCGATCCAGCCTTCGCTGGAGCAGGTACGGCAGGGGCGGTCAGGGTTGCCGACGGACTCGCCGCGGCAGACGTAGCAGACCATGTCCATCTCGGCGGACGGCTCGGTGAAGGGGAAGAAGTTCGGCCGCAGCCGGGTCTTCATGCCCTCGCCGCCGAACAGCTCCCGGACCATGTGGTCGAGGGTGCCCTTGAGGTCCGCCATGGTCAGGCCCTCGTCGATGGCGAGCAGCTCGACCTGGTGGAAGACGGGGGTGTGGGTGGCGTCCAGCTCGTCGGTGCGGTAGACGCGGCCGGGGCAGATCACGTAGACCGGCGGCTCGCGGTCGAGGAGGGAGCGGATCTGCACCGGGGAGGTGTGGGTGCGCAGTACGACCCCGGAGCCCTCTGTGTCCTTGGTGTCACCGCCCCGGACGAAGAACGTGTCGGCCTCGCCGCGCGCGGGGTGGTCGGGGCCGATGTTGAGCGCGTCGAAGTTGAACCACTCGGCCTCGGCCTCGGGGCCCTCGGCGACCTCGTAGCCCATGGCGACGAAGACGTCCTCGATCCGCTCCGAGAGGGTCGTGATCGGGTGGCGGGCGCCCGCCGGGATCCGGTCGTACGGCAGTGTGACGTCCACCGCCTCCTCGACCAGGACCCGGGCGTCGCGCTCGGCCTCCAGTTCGGTCTGGCGGGCGGCGAGGGCCTTGTTCACGGCGCCGCGCGCCTGGCCGACCCGCTTGCCCGCCTCGGCCTTGGCCTGCGGGGGGAGCGCGCCGATCTCCCGGTTGGCGAGTGCGAGCGGCGAGGTGCCACCGGTGTGCGCGACCTTGGCGTGGGCGAGCGCTTCGAGGTCGCCCGCGGCGGCGAAGGCGGCGATCGCCTCGTCCCGCATGCGCTCGATCTCTTCCGGTTTCAGTGCCTCGACCTCGACAGGGTCGTACGACTTGTTGGGTGCCGACATCTCTTCCCGTGTTTCCGGTTGGCTTGGTGGGCGCGGCCCCGCTCGGCGACGACGGACGACGGACGCAGCCGAAGGACGCAGAGGTGCCAATGGCTGAGTCTAAAGGGTCGGAAACCGGCGGCGGGGCGCCCGCCCGCTGGCGGGGTACGTCCCGGGCCCGGCGGGGCCGGGCCTGCGGTGGTGGCCCGAGGGCGGCCTCAGCTCAGATGAGCGGGTGCGCCGACGGGCAGGATAAATCGGAACTCGGCACCGCCGCCGGGCCCCCGGCCGACGGTGATCGTGCCGCTGTGGGCCTCGACGATGCCCTTGACGATATAGAGGCCGAGACCGGTGCCGCCGCGTTTGCTGCCGCGCCAGAAGCGGGTGAAGACGCGGGCCATCGACTCCTCGGGGATGCCGGGGCCCTCGTCGGTCACGGTGACCGCCGTCCCTTCCTCGTCGTCGTGGCGCGCCGCGGTCGGCGCTACGTCGATAGTGACGGTTCCGGCGCCGTGGCGCACCGCGTTTTCCAGCAGGTTGGCGAGCACCTGGTCGACCTTGTCGGGGTCGGCCCAGAGATCGGGCAGCCCCGGGTGGATCCGAACGGCGAACCGGTCGGGGCGCTGACCGCTGGCTATGTGGGCCTGGACGTGCCGGGCGACGGCGGCGGCGATGTCGACAGGCTGACGGCGGACCTCCAGCCGGCCGGAGTCGATCCGGGAGATGTCGAGGAGTTCGGCGATCAGCCGGGTGACGCGGTCGGCGTCGGCGTCGACGGTCTCCAGCATCAGCCGCTTCTGGTCGTCGGTGAACCGCTCCCACTTGGCGAGCAGGGTGGCGGTGAAGCCCTTGACCGAGGTCAGCGGGGAGCGCAGCTCATGGGCGACGGTGGCGATCAGTTCGGCGTGGCTGCGTTCGGTCCGGCGCCGGGCCTCGGTGCCGCGCAGGCTGACGACGAGGCGGCGCAGCGGGCCCTTGGGGTACTCGCGGACGTAGCGGGCGGAGACCAAGACCTCGCGCCCGCCGGGGAGCAGCAGATTGCGCTCGGGCTGGCCGACCCGGGTGGCGAGTCCGCCGTACGGGTCGGTCAGCGGCCACCAGCGGCGGCCCTTGAGGTCCTCCAGCGGCAGGGCCCGCTCCAGCGGGAGCCCGATGGCCTCGGCGCGGGGGGTGGCGGTGATCCGTACGGCGGCGGCGTTGAAGCAGACGACCCGGCCGTGCTCGTCGGCGACGACCAGCCCGTCCGGGAGGTCGTCGGGGTCGACGGCCAGGGCCTCGGGATTGGTGGAAGCGCACAGGAACGTCCCGTGCGTCTCCGCGAGCCTGCTGGTCCCGACCGCCATACCCGTAACCCCCACCTCTCCCGGGCGCCGCAGTGGGTACCCGGGCCCGTCACCCTACTAGCTCAAGGTGACGGTCCGGACCCCCTGCGCGAGTGCGCCCCCTGTACCACCCCTCCAACAGCCCCGCGCCCCGGAGTCACGGCCGCCCGGCCGTCCTTTCGGATCAGGCCGTCCGTAAGAGACGGGCCTAGGCGCGCTGGGCGCGGGCGGAGGCGTAGAGGCAGACCGCGGCGGCCGTGGCCAGGTTCAGGCTTTCGGCGCGGCCGTGGATGGGGACCCGGATGACGGCGTCGGCCAGGGCGCGGGTCTCCTCGGGCAGGCCCCATGCCTCGTTGCCGAAGATCCAGGCGGTGGGGCCGCCCATGGTCCCGGCGTCGAGTTCGGTGTCCAGGTCGTCCCCGGCGCCGTCGGCGGCGACGACCCTTACCCCGGCGGCCCGCAGCTCGGCCACGGCCCGTTCGACGGGCACGCCGACGGCGACCGGCAGATGGAAGTGGGAGCCGACGGAGGCCCGGACCGCCTTCGGGTTGTAGAGGTCGACGGAGGCGTCGGTGAGGACCACGGCATCGGCTCCGGCGGCGTCGGCGCAGCGGAGTACGGTGCCCGCGTTCCCGGGGTCGCGGACATTGGCCAGTACGGCGACCAGCCGGGGGCGGGCGGCGACGATCGTGTCGAAGGGGGCGTCGAGGAAGCGGCAGACGCCGACCAGCCCCTGGGGGGTGACGGTGGTGGAGATGTCCGCGATCACGGTCTCGTCGGCGAGGTGCACCCGGGCGTCGGCGGCGTGGGCGGCTTCGACGATGTCCGCGTAGCGTTCGGCGGCCTCGGGGGTGGCGAAGAGTTCGGTGAGCGTCGGTTCCCCGGCGGGTGTGCGGTGTCCGGCGGCCTCCCGGACGGCCTGGGGTCCCTCGGCGAGGAACAGCCGCTCCTTGCCGCGGAAGTTCCGCCGGGCCAGCCGCCGGGCGGCGGCGACGCGCGGGGAGCGCGGGGAGATGGTCTCGGGGGCGGCCATGGGCTCACTTTCCGGGGGACGGGTCGCCGCGGCGGCTGACGCGCTGTACGCGGTCCGCGCGAGGGACACGGTGATCGGGAGACGGACACGCACGACGGCCCCGGGGCGGGCGGGCCCGCCGGACCGGGGACGGCGTGGACGCACACGGACCCGCAGGCCACAGGGCCTGCGGGTCCGGGATGCTGCGGCGGACGTCATCGGGGCGCGCGCACGGGCGCTCCGGTGACGATCACGCGGCGATCGGCGTCGCCGTCGCTCAGGCAGCGGCCTTCGGCGCGTTGACGTCGGCCGGCAGCGCCTTCTGCGCGGCCTCGACCAGCGCGGCGAACGCGTTGGCGTCGTTGACGGCCAGCTCGGCCAGGATCTTGCGGTCCACCTCGATGTTGGCGGCCTTCAGACCCTGGATGAGGCGGTTGTACGTCATCCCGTTCTGGCGGGCGGCGGCGTTGATCCGCTGGATCCACAGCTGACGGAAGTCGCCCTTGCGCTTCTTCCGGTCGTTGTAGTTGTAGACCAGGGAGTGGGTGACCTGCTCCTTGGCCTTGCGGTACAGGCGCGAACGCTGACCGCGGTAGCCGCTGGCCTGCTCGAGGATCGCCCGGCGCTTCTTGTGGGCGTTGACTGCCCGCTTGACGCGTGCCACTTGTTAACTCCTTGTAGCGGGGTCGTGCGTGCGGCGGCACGACCCGAATTCGTATAGGTCCCGGTCCCGACGTCGGCTCCCCGTCCTCACCCCCGTCATGACGGGTCCCCGGAGGCGGGGTGCGACATCACTTGCCGAGAAGCTTCTTGATCTTCTTGGCGTCGCCGGGAGCCATCTCGGCGTTGCCGGTGAGGCGGCGCGTCAGCGTCGACGGCTTGTGCTCGAGCAGGTGGCGCTTGCCGGCGCGCTCACGGAGCACCTTGCCGGAGCCGGTGATCTTGAAGCGCTTCTTGGAACCGCTGTGCGTCTTGTTCTTCGGCATCGCGCCGTATCTCCTCGTCAGTGGCGCTCTCCCCCGGTGCGCGGGCACCGGGCACGCGGGAGCGTCCAGTTCGTCTTGTCAGTCCGGGAAGCGGACCCGGGGCGCCGTCGGGCTGCCCCGGGGCTCATCCCTCGGCGGGCGTCTCGGCCGGAGCCTCGGCCTCGTCGGCCGGAGCCTCGTCGGCCGGAGCCTTCGGGTCCCGACCCGCCTTGCGTGCGGCCTGGGCCTCACGCGCCTCGGCCATGGCCTCGGTCTTCTTCTTGTGCGGCCCGAGAACCATGATCATGTTCCGGCCGTCCTGCTTCGGGTTCGACTCGATGAAGCCGAGGTCCTCGACGTCGGACGCGAGCCTCTGGAGCAGTCGGTAGCCCAGCTCGGGGCGGGACTGCTCACGACCACGGAACATAATCGTGATCTTGACCTTGTCGCCCTGCTTGAGGAACCGGACGACATGACCCTTCTTGGTGTCGTAGTCGTGCGGGTCGATCTTCGGCCGGAGCTTCATCTCCTTGATGACCGTGTGCGCCTGGTTCTTGCGCGCCTCACGGGCCTTCATGGCCGACTCGTACTTGAACTTCCCGTAGTCCATGAGCTTGCACACGGGCGGCCGGGCGTTCGCCGCGACCTCGACCAGGTCGAGGTCGTACTCCTGAGCGAGCTCGAGGGCCTTGGCGAGCGGGACGATGCCCACCTGTTCGCCGCTGGGACCGACAAGCCGCACTTCGGGAACGCGAATCCGGTCGTTGATGCGGGGCTCGGCGCTGATGGATCCTCCTCGGTAGCACCGCGCGGCCGACTGGCAGACAGCCGCGAGACGTCTTTATGGGTGACCAACCGCGCAGGAGCAGAAAAAATGCCCCGGACGGGACACAGGCGGCAGCTCCTCGAATACCGGAGCACCGCCGCGAACGGTCGCGGGGCGCACATCGGGCGGCTCCATCGTCCGTACGGAACGATGGTGACCACCTGACCGGTGACCCGCCGCTCCGGGGAGCGGCCAGGTGGGAGATCGGAGCCTCCACTTGTGGGCCGGGCACAGGAGTGTCCGGCCGGTCGTCACACAAAGATATCAGCTCCGGCGGGGACCGGCTAACCGGTGGCCCCGGCGGGGCGGCCGGGAGCGGGGCATATCGTGGGCGTCATGAGTGACGCGACCCCTGTTCCCGGCTCCGCCGCCCCCGGCGAGTCTTCTCCCGAATCGCCCGACTTCGACGCCATGGCCCGCGACATCGCTGAGGTGCCCGCCGTCGAGGTGATCGTCACGGTCGCGGTCAACCTGATGAGCGCCGCCGCCGTGAAGCTGGGCCTCACCGAGGAGGGCGACCGGTACAAGGACCTGGACGAGGCGCGGAAGCTGGTGCACGCCCTGGCCGGGCTGCTGGACGCGAGCACCACGGAGATCAGTTCCTTCCACGCGGCGCCGCTGCGCGACGGTCTGAAGTCGCTCCAGCTCGCCTTCCGCGAGGCGTCCCTGGTCCCGGACCAGCCGGGGCAGGGTCCGGGCGAGAAGTACACGGGACCGGTCTACGGCTAGAGATTCCCGGCCGGGCCTCCCGGCCGGGCCTCCCGGCCGACCGTCGCGTACGCCCCCGGAGGGCTTCCTTCCGGGGGCGTACGGCTGTCCGGGGCGGAACCGGGGGCGTACGGGCGCGCCGGGGTGGGGCCGGGCGGGCTCAGGCGCGGGCGTAGAACGGTTCGCCGGGCGGGGTGGCCCCGGCGGGCAGCAGTGCCAGGTCGAGGCCCCGGACCAGCCGGGCCCGGAGGGCTTCGTGGCCCGCGACGGCCCGGGCGACCCGGCCCGCCGCCTCGGCCGGTACCGCGTCGTCGGCGAGGACGAGGGCGAGGGTTCCGTCGGTGCCGTCGCCGGGCAGCAGATGGACCCGGAGTACCGCGGGCTCGGCCGCCATCACCTCTCGTACCGCCGCGATGACGGCCGGGTCGGCCAGCGGGTCGGCCGTGGTCCGGCCCTCCGCGGCGGCCAGCAGCGCCGCGCCGCTGAGCTGGTACGGCACCGGTCCGGCCAGATCGAGGACGAGGGTGTCCGCCTTCTCGTGGGCGAGGGCCTGGAGCGCCTGGTGGAGCGGTACGGCGACGGGCCGGGCCGAGGGGTCCCAGCGGGCCATGCTCTCCATCGAGGTGAACGCGGGCAGCGCCCGCCGGTCCCCCGCGGTGAGCGTCGGTACGGCCATCTCGCTGGTCTTCTCGCGCCGCAGCCCGTTCTCGTCGGTCTCGACCTCGCCCAGGACGGCGACGACGGGTACCAGCAGCCGCGCGCCGGTGAGGGCGGCGAGTACGGGGCCGTGCGCCGTCCGGTCCCCGGCCCAGGCCGCGAGCGCCGCGGTGAGCTGCGGGTCGGCGGAGCCGTCGTCGTCGGAGAAGCCGGAGTCCGGGATGTTCTTGAGCGCCACGTACCGAGCCTAGTTCCCGCGCGCCGGGGCCCTGCCCCGGGGTACCCCGGCCGCCCTAGTCTGGCGCGCATGGGTACGGGGACAGGGACGGGGACGGGCGAGGGCACGGGGGTGCGGCTGTCGGTGGTGGCCGCCGGGGCCGGGGACGATGTCCCGTACGGAGCGGGCGGCGGGCCGGACTTCCCGGCGGCGAGCGTCGTGAAGGTCGCGATCCTGGCCGCGCTGCTGCGGCGCGGGCCCGAGCCGGACGCCCGGCAGCGGGCCCGGGCACGGGCGATGATCCTGCGCAGCGACAACGACGCGGCGACGGACCTGTGGCGGGTGCTCGGGGGCGCCGGAGCGCTGGACGAGGCGTGTGCGGAGTGGGGGCTGACGGAAACGTACGCCGATCCGGCCTGGGGTCTCACCCGGACCACCGCCCGGGACCAGCTGACCCTGCTGCGGACGGTGTTCCGCGAGCCCCGGTACGCGTATCTCCGGCGTCTGATGGGGCAGGTCGTCCCGGACCAGGCGTGGGGGGTGTCGGCGGCGGGCCCGGAGCGGGCGGCGCTGAAGAACGGCTGGATGCCGATGCGGGCGACCGGGCTGTGGGTGGTGCATTCGGTCGGGCGGGTCGGCGGGCGGTTCGTGGCGGTGCTGTCGGACGGCCATCCGTCGAAGGAGGCGGGGATCGCCCGGGTCGAGGAGGCGGCCCGGCGGGCGGTACGCGGCCTCGGCTGACCGGGCGGTCAGAGGCTCCGGGGGCGGATGCCGCGCCACAGTACGACCGCGATCGCCAGGACCAGCGCGCCCACTCCCCCGACCAGCGGGGCGAGCCAGCCGGCCGGGCGCGGCTCCGGTTCCTCGGGCTGCGGTCCCGGCCCGAAGTGCCTTCCGGCATAGCCCGCCGTGGCCGACTTGGGGTCGCCGGGGCGGAGCGATCCGGCCGCCTCGATCGCGGCGGCGGGGTCGACGGTGCCGTAGCCGCGGGAGTCGTCCCGGCCGGAATCGGGCCGGTCCCGGGCGGTGTCGATGAGGAGCCGCTTGATCTGTGCCGGGGTGAGATCGCCGTGGGCGGAGCGGACCAGGGCGACCGCGCCGGAGACGAACGCGGCAGCGGCGCTCGTTCCCCAGCCTTCGTAGTACTTACGGTCCGGGTCCGGTATGACGATATCCACGCCGGGTGCGGAGACGGTGGCGTACCAGCGCCGGGTGGAGAAGGAGGCCCGGTTGCCGAACCGGTCGACGGCGGTGACGGCGATGACACCGGGGTAGGCGGCGGGGTACGAGATCCGGTCGCCCTTCTCCCCGCCGTTCCCGGCCGAGGCGACGACGACGGCCCCCTTGGCGAGGGCGTACTGGACGGCGGCGTCCTCACCGGGTTCGGGGTGGGCGGACTCGCTGTCGTCGCCGAGGGAGAGGTTGATGACGTCGGCGCCCTGGTCGGCGGCCCACCGGATGCCCTGGGCGAGGGCCGTGCCACGCGATTTCCGGGCCTTCTCGCGGGCCCGGTCGCCGCCTTCCAGGATGACCCGGACGGGCAGGATCCTGGCCTCGGGGGCGATGCCCATGACACCGGACTCGTTGCCGAAGCCCCGCCCGTGGGCGGCGATGATCCCGGCCATGGCCGTGCCGTGCCGGGCCCAGGCGCGATCGCCCCGGACGGCGCCGAAGCCGATGAAGTCCTTGCCGGGCAGGACGTTCTCCCGCAGATCGGGGTGCTGGTCGTCGACGCCGGTGTCGAGGACGGCGACGGTGATGCCCGCGCCCTTGGTGGTCCGCCACGCCTCGTCGGTGTTGAGCGCTTCGAGGCCCCACTGCTGGACCCTTATGTTGTCGGCCCTGGCGGGCACGGCGGGCAGCAGGGCGAACGAGGCGGCGGCGGCGAGCGCGAGCGCGCGGTGGCGGCGCCGCCGGTTCCGGGCCTGGCGGGCGGAACGGGCCGGATGGGCCGCCGCGCCGGATCGCTCGGTCCGGCCGCCGGTCGGGGCCGGAGTCGGATTCGGGGTCACTTCGCCTCCTCCGATGGCGGGTCGAGCGCCGACCGCAGGGCCCGCTCGGCTCCGGTGGCGACACCGACGGCCTCATGGCCGAGTCCGGCCTGGGCGATCGGGGAGGTCGACTTGGCGTCCCGGGCGGTCGCGGCGGGCTGGGGTGCCTCGGGGATCCGGCCGTCGGCGAACCCGGAGACGGCGTAGACGACGACGGGCACGTCGGGGAGCACCCGCAGCGCCCAGCTGGCCCGCTGCCGGGGGCCGAACCGTTCGGCGACGGTGCCCCGGGCGCCGTAGGCACGGGGCATCAGATCGGGGCGTTCGTCGAGGCTCTGGGCGTCGACGCGCTGGGAGAGCGAGGCCATGTCGTGCTCGTCGGCGCCGGTGAAGACCAGGCCGACGGTGGTCACATGGGTGGAGGTGGCGTCGGTGTAGGTGGCCCGGACGACCCGGGCGCAGCCGGTCCTGGTCAGGGTGGCGGCCAGCTTCGGGTCGAGGGCGCTCGCGCAGTCGCCGTCGGGCGCCACGGCGATCCGGGTCCAGACCCGGTCGGCCTTGCCGGGCCCGGCCTTCTCGCCGCGCAGAGTCCTGGGGAAGAGGGCGTCGACGGGGGCGGTGTGCCAGAGCGTGTGGGCCCGGTCGTAGGCCGAGTCGTCCGCGCCGCCCGCCCCGGCGCCGCTGGTGAGGGCGCCCGCGGTGGCGGCCCCGCCGATGAGTCCGAGGCCGAGTACGGCGCAGACGACGGCGGCGACGGTCCGTACGGGCCGCCGGGCGGGTACGGGTCGCAGCCGGGTGGTGATCTCGGAGTACGTCTCGGGCGGGGGGGCGAAGGGGATCGGCCGAGCCGGTCGTACGGGATCGGGCGCCCGGCCGGGCGACGGGGGCGCGTCCGGCACGGCACGGGTTTCGGTACGGGTCCCGGGTCCACCGGCTCCGGGCACCCGGGCGGGGTGTACGGGCGGGGCGGGGGCGGACGCGGGCCGTGGGCGGGCGTCCGGGGCTGGGCGTACGGGGGCGGGCCCCGGGGCCCGCGCGGGGCGGGCGGGAGCGGTCGGCGGCGGAGGTACCGGCGCGGTGGGCCGTGCGGCGCGCGGCGGGGTTCCGGGCGGGGCCGCCGGGGCGGTCGGCTGTCCACCGGAACGGGCAGCCGGGGCGGTGGGCCGGTCGTTCCCGCCCGCACCGGGCCCGGGGGCGGCGACGGCGGGCGCGGGCCGGGAGGGCGCGGCGGTCGGTGTCCCGGCGGTCCCGGTGTCGCGGCGTGCCGGGGCGTCCGGCCTCGCGGCGGACGGCGGGGGCACCGCGGCGGGCCGGTCCGTCGACCTGGCGGTTCCGGACGGGCTCCGGGGGGCGGGGGGCCGTCCGGTGGTCCCGGACGGCGCGGCACCGGGAGCCGTGGAGCCGCCGGGTGCCGCGCCCCGTCGCGCGGGCGCGCCGTTCGTAGTGCCGGGGGCCGTGGGTGCCGTACGCGGGCCGTCGGCGGTGTTCGGCGCGGGGGGCGGCACCGGCGCGGGGGGCCGTACCGAGGACGCCTTCGATCCGGCGTCCGGCGCCGGGACGGGGCGTGGCGCGGTGGCCGGGGCGGGGGCCGTCGCCGGGCGGGGCGGCGGAACGGGGCCGGTCGCCGGGGCGGGCCGGGAGGGCGCGGCGGTCGGCGGAGCCGGGGGACGTATCGGGGCCGTCGTGGGACCGGTCGCGGGCGCGGGGCCGGTGGGCGGCGCGTCCGTCCGGGGCGGTGCCGTCGCCGCCCCCGGTGCGGGCGGGCGGACGGCGCGCGGCTCGGTTCCGGGCGCGGGGGCGGCGGGCGGACGGGGCGGGCCGGGCTCGGCGGAGCGGGGGTGGGGAGGGGTGGCGCGAAGTCGCGCGGTGGCGGGGTCGCGCGGGGGCTGGGTACGCAGGGGGCGGGTCGGCTCGTCCCGGCGGCGGGTGGTCGGCACGGGCGCGGGCGGGCGGCGCGCGGAGGGGTCCGTGGGGGCGCCGGACGGGCCCGTCGGGGCGGTGGGCGGCTGCTCGGGCCGGGGTGGCGGCAGTGCGTCCGTGAGCCGGGAGCGGGGGGCGGGCGGGGCGGCGTCCTCGGGGGCGGAGGCGGTCCGTCCGGCGGCGCCAGGTGTCTCCGTACTCATGCCGCCCCCGCTTTCCCGTACCCGTGCCGTCGTCGGATCGCCCCTCGCAGCATGCTTGTTCGTCTCCGCGCGTGCGTCACTCTACGGGGTGTCGCGGGCGGTCAGGGACCGGGAGCACGGGCCCGGCTCGGGAACGGCTGATCTGCCCCGATCGTCCCCCTACCCAGCGGTAATCGGGTCTGGCAGGCTCGGTCCATGACTCACCGCGCTGCAGACCGGGCCCGGTACGACCGGGCCACCGCCCAGCTCGATGCGCCGTTCGCCGTCGTCGATCTGGCGGCGTTCGACGCCAACGCGGCGGATCTGGTCCGCCGGGCGGGCGGCAAGCCGGTCCGGGTCGCCAGCAAGTCGGTCCGGTGCCGGGCGCTGCTGGAGCGGGTGCTGGCCCGGGACGGCTTCGCGGGGGTGATGTCGTTCACGCTCGCGGAGTCGGTCTGGCTGGCCCGGGCCGGGTTCCGGGACGTCCTGCTGGCGTATCCGTCGGTGGACCGGGCGGGCTTCGCCGAGCTGGCGGCCGATCCGAAGCTGGCGTCGGCGGTGACGGTACTGGTCGACGATCCGGCGCAGCTGGAGCTGATCGACGCGGCGCGGGCGGGCGGGGCGGAGGAGATCCGGGTCTGTCTGGAGCTGGACACGGCGCTGCGGCTGCTGGGCGGCCGGGTGCGGGTGGGGGCGCGGCGTTCCCCGCTGCGCACTCCGGAGCGGCTGGCGGAGCTGGCCCGTTCCGTGGCGCGGCGGCCGGGGTTCCGGCTGGTGGGCCTGATGGCGTACGAGGGGCATGTCGCGGGGGTCGGCGACGCGGTCGAGGGGTATCCGGTGGTGTCCCGGGGGATCCGGCTGATGCAGCGGGCGGCCCGGCGGCAGCTGGTGGAGCTGCGCGCGGAGGCGGTACGGGCGGTCCGCGCGGTGGTGCCGGACCTGGAGTTCGTCAACGGCGGCGGTACGGGCAGTGTGCAGCACACGGCGGCCGAGGACGCGGTGACGGAGGTCGCGGCGGGTTCGGGGCTGTATCTGCCGCGCCTGTTCGACCACTACTCGGCCTTCGAGGGGCGTCCGGCGGCGCTGTTCGCCCTGCCGGTGGTGCGCAGGCCGGGGGTGGGGGTGGTGACGGTGCTCGGCGGCGGCTATCCGGCGTCGGGGCCCGCGGGGCGGGACCGGCTGCCGGAGCCGTATCTGCCGCCGGGGCTGCGGTACGACCGGCGGGAGGCGGCGGGCGAGGTGCAGACTCCGCTGCTGGGCTCCCCGGCGGACGATCTGCTGATCGGCGACCGGGTGTGGTTCCGGCACGCCAAGGCCGGGGAGCTGTGCGAGCGGTTCGACGTGCTGCATCTGGTGGAGGGCGACCGGGTGGTGGGGTCGGTGCCGACGTACCGGGGCGAGGGGCGGACGTTCCTCTGACCTCTGACCCGCCCCGTCCCGTCCCGCCCCGTCCCGGGCGCGGCTACAGCGGGGTGACGTACGCGCCGGAGATCCCGCCGTCGACCAGGAAGTCCGTGGCGTTGACGAACGAGGAGTCGTCGCTGGCGAGGAAGGCGACGGCGGCGGCGATCTCGTCGGCCTCGGCGAACCGCCCGACGGGGATATGGACGAGTCTGCGGGCGGCCCGCTCGGGGTCCTTGGCGAAGAGTTCCCGCAGCAGTGGGGTGTTGACCGGGCCCGGGCAGAGCGCGTTGACCCGGATGCCCTCGCGGGCGAACTGGACGCCCAGCTCCCGGGACATGGCGAGGACTCCGCCCTTGGAAGCGGTGTACGAGATCTGGGAGGTGGCCGCGCCCATGACGGCCACGAACGAGGCGGTGTTGATGATGGAACCCCGGCCCTGGCGGCGCATATAGGGGATGGCGGCCTTGCAGCAGAGGTAGACGGAGGTGAGGTTGACGTCCTGGACCCGTCGCCACGCCTCCAGGCCGGTGGTGAGGATGGAGTCGTCGTCGGGGGGTGAGATGCCCGCGTTGTTGAAGGCGACGTCGACGGAGCCGTAGGTGTCGTACGCGGTCCGGAAGAGGGCTTCGACCTGTTCGGGGTCGGTGACGTCGGCCCGGACGAAGAGGCCGCCGGTCTCGTCGGCCGCCGCTTCGCCGGTGGTCTCGTCGAGATCGGCGCAGACGACGTGGGCGCCTTCGGCGGCGAGCCGCCGCGCGGTGGCCAGGCCGATACCGCTGCCTGCGCCGGTGACGACGGCGGTACGGCCCACCAGACGGCGGCAGACGGCGTCCCGGGGGCCGGTACCGGAGGGGGATTCGGCGTCGGGCTGTGGCTGTGGCATGCGGTCAGACCTCCGTACTGAAGAAGACGTTCTTGGTCTCGGTGAAGGCGGTGAGGGCGTCGGGTCCCAGTTCCCGGCCGAGGCCGGACTGGCGATAGCCGCCGAAGGGGGTCGAGTAGCGGACGCTGGAGTGGGAGTTGACGGAGATGTTGCCCGCCCGGACGGCTCGGGAGACCCGGATCGCGCGGCCGACGTCGCGGGTCCACAGGGAGCCGGAGAGGCCGTACGGGGTGTCGTTGGCGAGCCGGATCGCGTCCGCCTCGCCGTCGAAGGGGAGGACGGCGGCGACGGGTCCGAAGATCTCCTCACGGGCGGCTGGGGCCTCGGGGCCGAGTCCGGTGAGGACGGTGGGCGGGAACCAGAAGCCGGGGCCTTCGGGGGCGGTGCCGCGGATGCCGGGCAGGTCGTCGGGGACGTAGGAGCGGACCCGGTCCCGTTGGGCCCGGGAGATCAGCGGGCCCATCTGTACGGTCTCGTCGGCCGGGTCGCCGACGGTGACGGCTTCGACGGCGGGGGCGAGGAGTTCGAGGAACCGGTCGTGGACGGAGCGTTCGACCAGGATCCGGGTCCGGGCGCAGCAGTCCTGGCCGCTGTTGTCGAGGAAGGAGAGGGGGGTGGCGGCGACGGCGGTCTCCAGGTCGGCGTCGGCGAAGACGATATTGGGGCTCTTGCCGCCGAGTTCGAGGGTGAGCCGCTTCACGGTCCCGGCGCAGCGGGCCATGATGCTCCGGCCGACCCGGGTGGAGCCGGTGAAGACGATTTTGGCGACGCCGGGATGGTCGACCAGGGCGGTGCCGGTGATGTCGCCCGCACCGGGCAGGACCTGGAAGAGGTGTTCGGGGAGTCCGGCCTCCAGGGCGAGGGCGGCGAGCCGGAGGGCGGTGAGGGGGGTGGTCTCGGCGGGTTTGAGGAGGACGGCGTTCCCGGCGGCGAGCGCGGGGGCGGTGCCCCAGGCGGCGATCGGCATGGGGAAGTTCCAGGGGGCGATGACGCCGACGACGCCGAGGGGTTCGAGGAGGGTGATGTCGAGGCCCCCGGCGACCGGGATCTGCCGGCCGGTGAGTCGCTCCACTCCCCCGGCGCTGTAGTCGAGGAGGTCGCGGACGTTCCCCGCCTCCCAGCGGGCGTTGCCGATGAGGTGACCGGCTTCGAGGACTTCGAGCCGGGCCAGTTCCTCGATGTGGTCGTCGACAACGGCGGCGAACCGGCGCAGCAGGCGGGCCCGGTCGGCGGGGGCAGCGGCGGCCCAGCCGCGCTGGGCCGCCGTGGCGCGGGCGACGGCGGTGTCGACCTCGGCGGGGGTGGTCGCGGCGACCCGTTCGACGAGTGCGCCGGTGGCGGGGTTGAGGACCTCGTGGTACGCGGCGGGCACGGCGTTCCTTTCGGCGGTACGGGGATACGGCGCGGGCGGCGGCCCTGACCGGGCGGCGCCGTTCGGAGGGGTCAGTGGCGTTCGAAGGAGCGGCGCCGTTCCCAGTCGGTGACGGCGGCGTCGTACGCGGCGAGTTCGACCCGGGCCATGTTGAGGTAGTGCGCGACGACCTCGGCGCCGAACGCGGCTTTGGCGACGGCGCTGGTCTCCCAGAGTTCGGCGGCCTCGCGCAAGGTGGTGGGGACCCTGGCGTACCCCGCCGTATAGGCGTTTCCGGCGCACGGTTCGGGGAGTTCCAGCTCCTGTTCGACTCCGTACAGCCCGGCGGCGATCAGCCCGGCGACGGCGAGATGGGGATTGACGTCGCCGCCGGGGAGCCGGTTCTCGAACCGCAGGGAGGGGCCGTGGCCGACGACCCGCAGGGCGCAGCTGCGGTTGTCACGGCCCCAGGCGACGGCGGTGGGGGCGAAGGAGCCGGGCTGGAACCTCTTGTAGGAGTTGACGTTGGGCGCGTAGAGCAGGCTGAACTCGCGCAGGGCGGCGAGCTGTCCGGCGAGGAAGTGCCGCATCACCGGCGACATCCCGCCGGGCCCGTCCCCGGCCATGACGCTGGTGCCGTCGGCGTCGGCGAGGGAGAGATGGATATGGCAGGAGTTGCCCTCGCGTTCGTCGTACTTGGCCATGAAGGTGAGGGAGACGCCTTCCTGGGCGGCGATCTCCTTGGCGCCGGTCTTGTAGACGGTGTGCTGGTCGCAGGTGACGAGGGCTTCGTCGTAGCGGAAGGCGATCTCGTGCTGGCCCGGGTTGCACTCGCCCTTGGCGGACTCCACGGTCAGTCCGGCGGCGGCCATCTCGTTGCGGATCCGGCGCAGCAGGGGTTCGATCCGGCCGGTGCCGAGGACGGAGTAGTCGATGTTGTACTGGTTGGCGGGGGTCAGTCCGCGGTAGTCGCGGTCCCAGGCCTGTTCGTAGGTGTCCTTGAAGACGATGAACTCCAGCTCGGTGCCGACGTTCGCGGTCCAGCCGTGTTCCGCGAGCCGGGCGAGCTGGCCGCGGAGCACCTGGCGGGGGGCGGCGACGACGGGGGCGCCGTCGTCCCAGGCGAGGTCGGCGACGAGGAGGGCGGTGCCCTCGTTCCAGGGCACCCGGCGCAGGGTGGCCGGATCGGGGCGCATCGCGAAGTCGCCGTACCCCCGGTCCCACGAGGACATGGCGTAGCCGTCGACGGTGTTCATCTCGGTGTCGACGGCGAGGAGGTAGTTGCAGCCCTCGGTGCCGTGGGCGAGGACCTCGTCGAGGAAGAAGGGCGCGGCGAACCGCTTGCCCTGGAGCCGTCCCTGCATATCGGGGAAGGCGAGGACGACGGTGTCGATCTCGCCGCTGGCGACGAGGGCGCGCAACTCGCCGACGGGGAGCGGGGGTGTGCGGTCTGCCACGGGGGTCGCGCCTCCTCGGATCGGCCGGGAGCCATAAGGTATTGCTGAAGACCATTGATTGGGAAGGGGGTCGGTCACGTGGCGCGGACGGGAACACGCCCGGGGGAACCGGGACCGGCGGGGATACCGGCGGCCGGGCGGGCGGCGGATGCGGCGGACGGGTCGTCGGGCGCGGCGGTGACCGGCGCGGTGGGCGAGGCGTACGGGAAGCAGGAGACGTACGGGACGCCGGGGGCGGCCGAATCCGGTGCCGGGGCCGGGGCGGCGGGCGGCCCGGCGGCCGTCCTGCGGCCGGTACGGGCGGGCAACGGCTTCGAGGAGGCGCTGGAGCAGATCCTCCAGCTGCTCCGGCTCGGCCTGGTCCCGGCGGGTGAACGGCTCCCGGCGGAACGGGAGCTGGCCGAGCTGATGGGGATCAGCCGGGTCACCCTCCGGGAGGTGCTGAAGGTCCTCACCGATCAGGGTCTGGTCGAACCCCGGCGGGGGCGCTACGGCGGTACGTTCGTCCTGCCGCGCCCGGCCGCCTACGGCGAGGAGGAACTGCGGCGCAGGCTCGCGGGCCGGGACGTGGAGGACACCCTGCGCTTCCGGGAGGTGCTGGAGGTCGGCGCCGCCGAACTGTGCGCCGCGCACGGCCTGACGGACGAGGGCGCGGACCGGCTGCGGGCGGCGCTGGCGGCCACCCACGACGCGCCGCTCGCGGAGTACCGCCGCCGGGACACGCTCCTCCATCTCACCCTGGCCGAACTGTCCGGCTCGCCGTCACTGGCCGGGCGGTACGCGGGCGTCCGGGCCACCCTCAACGACCTGCTGGACTGCATTCCGCTGCTGGTCCGGAACCTGGAGCACTCCCAGCAGCAGCACACGGCCGTGGTGGAGGCGGTGCTCGCGGGCGACCCGGACGCCGCGCGGGAGACCATGCGCGAACACTGCGCGGGCACGGCGGCGCTGCTGCGGGGCTTCCTGTCCTGACGCCCGGACCGGCGGACCGTCCGCGCGAGACCTCCGCCCCCGGCCCGGCCACGCGCAGGGCCGGGCACCCCGGCCGGAACGCCTCCGCCCGGACGCCCCGCCCGGACGCCCCGGTCGGAGGACATCGCCGCACGGGTCTTGCGCGCCCCCCGGACGTACCGCAATGGTGTCGGCCTAAACCTTTGACTGCCGGGAGTGATCCAGCATGGCCGAAGGAACCACCAGCCGACCCGAATCCACCCAGCCGTCACTCCCCGGGCCCGCCGCGCCCCGCGACGACGCCTATCTCCGCCGCCGGATGCTGCGCCGGGGCAGCGCGGGCTGGCTGCTGCTGACCGGACTCGGCGTGGCGTATGTCGTCTCCGGGGACTTCTCCGGCTGGAACATCGGCCTGTCGAAGGGAGGTTTCGGCGGGCTCGCCGTCGCGATGCTGCTGATGGGGGTGATGTACGCCTGTCTGGTCTTCGCCCTCGCCGAACTCTCCGCGATCCTGCCGACCGCGGGCGGCGGCTACGGCTTCGCCCGCCGGGCCCTCGGCACCTGGGGCGGCTTCCTGACCGGTACGGCCATTCTGATCGAGTACGTCCTCGCCCCCGCCGCGATCTCCATCTTCATCGGCGACTACGTCGAATCGCTGGGCCTGTTCGGCCTGGAGACGGGTTGGCCGGTCTATCTCGCCTGCTTCGCGGTCTTCATCGGGATCCACCTGTGGGGTGTGGGCGAGGCCCTGCGGTTCAGCCTGGTCGTCACGGCGATCGCGGTGGCCGCGCTGCTGATCTTCGCGATCGGCGCCTTCACCGATTTCGACGCGTCGGGGCTGAACGACATCCCGGTGGACGGGGACGCGTTCGGGTCGAACTCCTGGCTGCCGTTCGGGCTGCTGGGGATCTGGGCGGCCTTCCCGTTCGGAATGTGGTTCTTCCTCGGTGTGGAGGGTGTACCGCTCGCCGCCGAGGAGGCGAAGGACCCGGTGCGGTCGCTGCCGAAGGCGCTGGCGATCGCCATGGCCGTGCTGGTGCTGCTGGCCCTGGTCACCTTTTTCGCCGCGACCGGGGCCCGGGGCTCGGCCGCGATCCAGGAGGCGGGCAATCCGCTGGTGGTGGCATTGGAGGGGGACGGCGAGCCGACGACACTGAGCCGGATCGTCAACTATGCCGGGCTGGCGGGCCTGGTGGCGTCCTTCTTCTCCCTGATCTACGCGGGCTCCCGCCAGTTGTTCGCCCTCTCCCGGGCCGGATATCTGCCCCGGTTCCTGTCCCTGACCAGCCGCCGCCGGTCGCCCTATCTCGGTCTGGTGATCCCGGGCGCGATCGGTTTCGCCCTCGCCGCGTCGACCGGCGACGGCGGCCGGATGCTGAACATCGCGGTCTTCGGGGCCACGATCAGTTATGCCCTGATGGCGCTCTCCCATATCGTGCTGCGCCGCCGCGAGCCGGGGCTGCACCGCCCGTACCGCACCCCGGGCGGCGCGATCACCTCGTCCGTCGCCTTCGTCCTCGCGCTCTCGGCACTGGTGGCCACGTTCCTGGTGGATGTGGTGGCGGCGCTGATCGCCCTGCTGGTGTACGGCGTGGCCCTCGGCTACTTCGCCTGTTGGAGCCGTCACCGTCTGGTGGCGAGCGCCCCGGAGGAGGAGTTCGCCGCCCTCGCGGCGGCGGAGGCCGAACTCGACCGGAACTGACCCGCCACCGCCCGTACCACACCCACCGAAGAGGAGCGTCGCCGTGCCGAAGCCGCTGATCGGCGTCACGACCTATCTGAACCCGGCCGCCTGGGGAGTGTGGAAGCTGCCCGCCGCGCTGCTGCCCGCGGCCTACCCGGAGCTGGTCCAGTGCTCCGGCGGGCTCGCGGCCCTGCTGCCGCCCGACCCGGGCCCGGACGCCGCGCGGGACGCGGTGGCCCGGATCGACGGCCTGGTCGTCGCGGGCGGCGCCGATGTGGAACCCGTACGGTACGGGGCCGTGCCCGACGCCAGGACCGGCCCGCCCGCCCGCGACCGGGACGCCTGGGAACTGGCCCTGATCGACGCGGCGCTGGAGTCGGGCACCCCGCTGCTCGGCATCTGCCGGGGCATGCAACTGCTGAACGTGGCCCTCGGCGGCACCCTCACCCAGCACATCGACGGCCATACGGGCGGCGAGGGCGTCTTCGGCAGCCACCGGGTCACCCCGGTCCCCGGCACGCGCTACGCCGCCGCGGCCCCGGCCCCCGTACGGGTCCCCACCTACCACCACCAGGCCGTCGACCGCCTGGCCCCGCCCCTGACGGCCTCGGCGCACGCGGACGACGGCACGGTCGAGGCGGTGGAACTCCCGGGTCCGGCCTGGGTCCTGGGCGTCCAGTGGCACCCCGAGATGGGCGACGACCTGACGGTCACCGAGGCCCTGGTCCGGGCGAGTAAGTCCCGCTGAAAAACGTCGCGGAACGACGGCGTGCGCTCAGGGCCGGAGAAGTGCGCACGCACGGCCAAGTCGCCCGCCGCGGCCGGGGATAGCGTCACGGTGACAGCACCACAGGCGGACCGGTCCCGGAGGGGAACCATGAGAATGCCCAGAGTTGTCACCGCGGCGGCGCTTGCCGTCGCCACCCTGGCCGCCACCGCCCTGGCGGCCGTGCCCGCGAGCGCGCAGGAGGTCCGTCCCACGGCCTCGTGGCAGCGGTGGACGTCCACGATCGGCCCCGAGGACAACTGCACGTCCACCGCCGAACCCGTGTCCGGTGTGTACTTCCAGGTCTGTGCTCTCAGGACCAGCGACCGACGTGCGGCACAGGCCGCCCTGATCGTGATCAATCGCCGCGGCGCGGCCGTCGATGTAGCAGCCTCCGTCCGACTGATCGGCTATCCCAGCTCCGCGAGTTGCCCGCGTTCGCGGCTCAATCCGGACATCCGGGTCGTCTGCTTCTCGCCCACGGTGCCGATCAGCGGGGCCGTCAGAGCGGAGGGCAGCCTCTCGGTCTGGCTCTGACCTCGCGCGCCCATCGAGCCGGTCCCCCGCCGTCGGAACGGTCGACCGTCGGCGGGGGACCTCCCCTTCGTTCAGCTCTCCGGCCCGCCCCTGGTGGGCTCCGCCGAACCGGCCAGCCGCCGGAACTCCCGGGGCGACACCCCGTAGGCGGCCCGGAACGCCCGGCTGAAGCCGTCGGGCCGGAAGAAGCCCCGGCGGACCGCGATCTCGTGGATCGGGCGGTGGGCCTGACCGGCGTCGGCGAGGTCGGCGCGGCAGCGTTCGAGACGCCGCCGGGTCACGGACGCGGCCACGGACTCACCACGGGACCGGAAGAGGGCGTGCAGCGTACGGACGGAGATGTGGTGGCGGGCCGCGATGAGGCCGGGTGTCAGCCGGGGGTCGCCCAGGTGGTGCTCGACAAAGGCGTCGATCCTCCGCAGCATGACCTCCTTGCGGGTGTCGGGCGGTACCCGGTCCGTCAGATCGAGTTGCTGGGCGAGGACTCCGGTGACGAGATCGAGGGCCGTCCGTTCCAGCTCAGCCCGTTCCGCCGGGGAGCACTCGCCCGCGTGGGCGCGGAGTGACACCAGGAAGTCCCGGAGTACGGCAGCCACCCCGATCCTGGTGGTGAACCGGCCGCCCAGCACCGCGTCGAGCCGGTCCCCGGGGAGGAGCATCGCCGTGCGGGGGATGTGGAGGACCGTCATCCAGGTCTGTCCGGAGGCGGGGGACTCGGCGACGTAGGGGTGGGAGGTGTCCCAGAGGATGAGGTCCCCGGCCGCCAGCCGGCTCTCCGCGCGGCGCTGTGAGACGGACTTGGCGCCCCGGGTGATCAGTCCCAGCAGATAGTGCCCGGGATCGCCCTGGCGGATCAATCGCGGGGTGCGCCAGGCGAGATGGCCCGAGTTGGCGTGGAGGGACATCTCCACGGATCCCAGACTCAGGACACCGGCCCTGGCCGTGAAGGTGGCGCGGTCGGTGATCGCCAGCCGGTGCGGTGAGACGGTCCGGGACACCAGGTCGTGGAACCAGTCCGCGCGCTCCCCCGTCGCTATGTCGTCCGTGGACGCCCACGCCCACATCGCCACTCCCGTCGGCCGGTCACCGGGCTTCCGGCCGAACCCTCGTGAACGGGGCCGGGCCGGTCGCGGTCGACCCGAAGATACGACGGATGGGTATACCCCGGGAACCGGATCTTCGGACAGAGCCGGACCGCTTCGGCGTCGGCCGTCAGACCGACGGCAGCCGGGGCACGCTGGCCACCAGGCGGGCCGTGTAGGGGTGTTCGGGGGTGGTCAGGACCTGGTCCGTCGGGCCCTGTTCCACCACGCGGCCGCCGCTGAGGACCGCCGTACGGTCGCAGAGGGAGGCGACCACGGACAGGTCGTGGGAGACCATGATCAGGGCCAGTCCGCGGTCCTCGCGGAGTTCGCGGAGCAGTTCGACGACCTTGACCCGGGTGGTGACGTCGAGGGCGCTGACGGGTTCGTCGGCGAGCAGGACCCGGGGGTCGCAGACGGTGGCGCGGGCGATCGCGACGCGCTGGCGCTGGCCGCCGGAGAACTCGTGCGGATAGCGGTCGGCGGCGTCCGGCGGCAGTCCTACGGCGGTGAGCGCGGCGGCCACCCGGGGCGCGGCCTCGCGGCGGGTGGCGAGGCCGAGGGAGCGGAGCGGCTCGGCGACGGAGTCGCCGACCCGGCGGCGGGGGTCGAGGGAGGCGTACGGGTCCTGGAAGACGCACTGCACGCCCCGGCGGAAGTGCCGGATCAGGGCGCGGTCGCGGGGCCTCAGTTCCGCGCCCTCGTAGCGGACCGTCCCGGCGGTGGGGCGGGCGAGTCCGAGGAGGAGCCGGAGCAGGGTGGTCTTCCCGGTGCCGGATTCGCCGACCACGGCGAGGCTCTCCCCCGGGGCGACCGCGAGGGAGACGTCGGTGAGGACGCTCGCGGCGCCGCCCCGGTAGGCGTACGAGACCCGGTCCGCGGCCAGGACGGGCTCGCCGCCCGGGGATCCGGCGGCGGTACGGGCGTCCGGGGCGGCGGTCGTCGGGGATCCGGCGGCGACGGTGTCGGACGGGCCGGCTGTGGCCGGGCGGCCGTCGGTGGCGGTCATCGGGGCGTCCTCCGTCCCGTCAGGGCGTTCTCCAGGGTCCTGGCGCTGGCCACCAGCGCCTCCGTGTAGGGCGCGCCGGGGGCGGTGACGACCCGGTGGACCGGGCCTTCCTCGACCGCCCGGCCGTCCTTCATCACCAGCGCCCGGTCGGCGACCGCGGCGACCACGGCCAGGTCGTGGCTGATGAAGAGGAGCGCCATGTCCCGTTCGCGGACCAGGGTGTCCAGCAGTTCGAGGAGTTCGGCCTGGACGGTGACGTCGAGGGCCGTGGTGGGTTCGTCGGCGATCAGCAGTTTCGGCGCGCAGGCCAGGGCCATGGCGAGGGCGACGCGCTGGCGCTGGCCGCCGGAGAGTTCGTGCGGGCGGGACCGGGCGATCCGGTCCGGTTCCGGGAGCCGTACCCGCTCCAGTTCGGCGGTGACGGCCGTCCGCAGGGCCGCGCCCTTGAGGCGGCGGTGCCGGGCGAGGGGTCCGGCGATCTGGGCGCCGACCCGCATCAGCGGGTCGAGGGCGGTCAGCGGCTCCTGGAAGACGACGGCCGCGTCCCGGCCCCGGACGGCGGTGAGGTGCTTCTCGCGGGCGCCGACGATCTCGGTCCCGGCGAGCCGGACGCTGCCCTCGGCGGTGAGTCCGCCGGGCAGCAGTCCGAGGGTCGCGAGGGCCGTCAGGGACTTCCCGGAGCCGGACTCGCCGATCAGGCCGAGCCGTTCGCCGGGGGCGATGTCGAGGGAGAGGCCGTCGACGAGGGCGCGGCCGTCGCGGGTGCGGACGGTCAGCCCGCGGACGGCGAGGAGGGGGGTCATGCGCGCCTTCCGCGGCTGGTGGGGTCGAGGGTGTCGCGCAGTCCGTCGGCGACCAGGTTGACGCCGACGACCAGGACGACGAGGAGGATGCCGGGGGCGAGGGCCCCGGCGGGTGCGGTGGTGAAGGTGGCCTGGGCGTCCAGCAGCATCCGGCCCCAGGAGGCGTTGGGCGGCGGCGCGCCGAGGCCGAGGTAGGACAGGCCCGCCTCGGCGAGGACGGCGAGGCCGAACTGGAGGGCGAGGTTGACCACGAGGGTGGGCCAGATGTTGGGCAGGACGTGCCCGGTGACGATCCTCGGCCAGGTGGTGCCGGAGGTCCGGGAGGCGGTGATGTAGTCCTGGGCGAGGACGCGTTTGGCCAGGATCCGGACGAGCCGGGCGACGACGGCGCTCTGGGCGATGCCGATGGCGAGGATCGCGGAGCCGAGGCTGCCGGAGCGGGCGGCCACGATCAGCATCGCCAGCAGCAGGGTGGGGAAGGCGATCAGCAGATCGAGGAAGGCGGAGAGGGTGTCGTCGAGCCAGCCCTGGGCGAAGGCGGCGAGCAGTCCGAGGGCGGTGCCGAGGGCGGCGGCGATCAGTACGGAGCCGAGTCCGGCCTGGACGGCGATGGTGGCGCCGTTCATGACCTGGGTGAGCAGGTCTCGGCCGAGTTTGTCGGTGCCGAGGAGGTGGTCGCCGCCGGGCGCGGCGAGCCGTCCGCCGGAGGTGTCGTCGGTGGCGTAGGGCAGCCAGAAGAGGGAGACCAGGGCGAGGAGGGCGACGGTTCCGGCGAGTACGGCCCCGGTGATCAGGGTGTACGACCGCCGGGGCCGGGCACCGGCCCGCGGGATGACGGTGGTGGCGGCGGTCATCGGGTGCCTCCCGCGAGTCCGGTCCGCAGCCGGGGGTCGACCACGCGCTGGACGATGTCGGCGGCGAAGCCGATCAGCAGTACCGCGAGGGTGGAGACGAACAGGACGCCCTGGATGACCGGGTAGTCGTGCTGGCTGATGCCGGTGGTGAGCTGGGAGCCGAGGCCGGGCAGGGCGAAGACGGACTCCACGACGACCGCGCCGAGGAGGGTGGAGGCGAGTTCGATGCCGAGGACGGAGATGACGGGTACGGAGGCGTTCCGCAGCCCGTGCCGCCACATCGCGGACCCGAAGGAGGCGCCGAGGGCCCGGGCGGTGCGGAGGTAGTCGCTGCCGAGGACGTCGAGCGTGGCGGAGCGTACGTAGCGGATCAGGGACGCGCTCATCACCAGGGCAACGGTGATGACGGGCAGGGTCAGGGCGCGGACCGCCTCGGCGGGGTCGGCCCAGCCGTCGGGCGGGAAGCCGCCCGAGGGGAACCAGCGGGCGTTGACCGCGAGTACGGCGACCAGGATCATCCCGAGCCAGAACACCGGGATCGCGATGCCGAGTTGGGAGACGCCGCTGAGCAGGGCCCCGTACCAGGTGTGCCGTTTGCGGGCGGCGACGAACCCGGCGGGCACGGCGACGGCGACGGCCAGCAGGAACGCGGCGAGGGTGAGCGGGAGGGTGACCTGGAGCCGGGTGGCGATCTCGGGTCCGACGGGCAGGGAGCTGACGAAGGAGGTGCCGAAGTCGCCGCGGACGAGTTGCCCGGTCCAGTGGACGAACTGTTCGGGCAGCGGCCGGTCCGAGCCGATCGACGCCCGGGCGGCGGCGATCTGCTCGTCGGTGGCGCCGACGGCGGTGAGCGCGTTGGCGGGGTCGCCCGGCAGCATCCGCAGCAGGACGAAGAGTACGACGGTGGCCAGCGCCAGGGAGACCAGCAGCAGGGCCAGCCGTCGCAGGACGTAGCGGGTCATCGGTTCTTCTTGATCCCGTAGGCGTGGAACTGGGAGTTCAGCCCGTTGAGGGGGTAGCCGGAGACCCGGCTGTCGGCGACCACGATCTGGGGGTAGAGGTAGAGCCACTCACTGGCCGCCTCACGGGCGGTGGTCCGGTTGACCCGCTTCAGCAGCTCGGTCTGCTCCGCCGGGGTCGAGGACCGCTCGGCCTCCTCGACCCACTTGGTGACCTGCGGGTTGTCATAGCCCCAGTAGAAGTCGGGGTTGCCGTACCAGACCAGGTCGCGGTCGTTGACGTGCTCCTGGAGCGTGGCGTCGAAGTCCTTGTTCTTGTAGACCTTGGTGTACCACTGGTCGGGGGTGATGGGCTCGATCTTGACCTTGATACCGACGGCGGCGAGCTGGGAGGCGATGAAGGTCGCGGCGGTGGGGTGCGGGTCGTACGACGGGGTCTGGAGGGTGAAGCCGAAGCCGTCCGGGTGTCCGGCCTCGGTCAGCAGCCGCTTCGCCAGGGCCGGGTCGTACGGGTCGGTACCGGTGAGGTCCTCGTACCAGGGGTCGGTGGGCGGGACCATGGAGCCGATGAGCTTGCCGTGGCCGCCCCAGACGGATTCCAGCAGCTTCTTGTCGTCGATGGCGGCGGCGACGGCCCGGCGGACCCGGACGTCGGTGAAGGGTTCGGCCTTGTCGTTGAAGGCGAGCAGCAGCTTGGTGGTGGAGGCGCCCTCGGTCACCTTGTACGCCGGGTCCTTCTTGAACCGGTCGAGCGCGTCGGGCGACTGCTGGCTGGTGACCAGGTCCACGCCCTTGCTGAGCAGGGCGTTGTTGAGCGCCGACGCGTCCTTGAAGTAGCGCAGCACGATCTTCTTGCTGGCGGCCTTCGCGCCCCAGTAGCCGGTGAAGCGGTCGAGTCCGAGGGACGAGCCCCGGGTCCAGTTCCCGAGTTCGAACGGTCCGGTGCCGTCGGCGGCGGCCCGCAGGTCACCGGCTTCGGCGTTGACGATCCAGACATAGCTCAGGTTGTAGACGAAGGAGATCGACTTCTGGGAGAGCGTGACGGTGACGGTCTTCGGGTCCGGGGCGGTGACCGTCTTGATGACGGAGAGGTTCTTCTTCCGCGCGGACTGGGAGTCGGGGGCGATCACCCGCTCCAGGCTGTGCTTGACGTCGGCGCTGGTGAGCTTTTTGCCGCTGTGGAAGGTGACGCCGTCGCGGAGGGTGAAGGTGTACGTGAGTCCGTCCGGGCTGACCTGGTGGGAGGCGGCGAGCAGCGGCTCGGTCTTCCCGGTGTCGGTGAGCCGGAACAGGCCCTCGTAGACATTGCCGTGCAGGGCCTCGGTGACGCCCTGGCCGCCGCCCGCGGTGTTGTCGAGGTTCTGCGGCTCGTAGAGGGAGCCGATGGTGACGGTCGCGTTCGGATCGTACGCGCCGGTGCTTCCGCCGCTGCCGCCGACGGGGTCGCCGCCGCAGGCGGTGAGGGCGAGGACGAGGGCCGCGGCGGTGACGGCGGGCAGGACGTGACGGCGGGTGCGGGTGGTGCTGCTCATGACGGGGCTGCGCTTTCGTGCGGAGGTACGGCGGGAGGGGATCAGTGCGTCGCGGTCGCGCCGCCGCGGCTGACGACCCGCTTCTCACCGGCCGTGACGGGCAGGTGGAGGCGGTTCTGCCGCGGCGGCATCGGACAGTTGTACTGATCGGAGTAGCCGCACGGGGGCACGAAGGCCCGGTTGAAGTCGAGGCGTACGGAGCCGTCCCCGGTCCGGGTCACGAAGAGAAACCGCCCGGCGCCGTAGGTGCCGTCGTCGCCGGGGGCGCCGTTGGTGGGGTCGCCGAAGACCAGCAGCAGGGTGCCGTCGTCGTCGAAGGCGCTGAGGGTGTACTCCCGGCCGTCGAGGGTGAGGGCGATGTCACCGGGGACGACGAGGTCGCGGGTGCCGCCGTTGTCCCTGATGTGTTCGAAGGGGATCCGCCGGGCGCCGGGGACGGGGGTGAAGGTGGCGTCGAAGACCCAGCGGGGGTCGTAGGGGAAGACCTCGGTGCGCTGGTAGGCGCGGAGGGCGGGGGCGTCGGCGGACCAGAAGCGGAGCCCGTACTCGGGGGCGCCGGTGACCAGGTCGGTCCGTTCGACGGTGGTGACGGTGTCGCCGTCGGGGAGTCCGGCGCCGGCCGCCGCCGGGTCGGGGCGCTCCCCGGCCGGCAGCCAGCGGGTCTCGACCAGGGCGAGGTTGCCGGTGGGCGAGGTGACGGCCCGGTGGCGCTCGGCGCGCCATTCCTCCCAGGCCCCGGCGGGGTCGCTGACCGGCGGTACGGGGGCGGGGTGGGACACGGCGGCACTCACTCACATCGGGCGAAGGGGGGACGAAGCCGGGGGGACGTACGGGCATACGGATGCTCCGGGCACACCGCCCATTCGTCACAGGCGGCGACGTTCAACCCAAAGCCTGATCTTTATCTTCCATAAGGTGAACTAATGTCAAGTACAACCAGATGCTGAGACGCGGTTCCGGACAGCCTCAGCGGCAGGACGTTTCCGCAGGCCAGAGCGGCACGAAGGGCTTCGTACGGCAATCCCCTTACGGCTGTGGCCGGTTGGGGCGGCCGTCGGGTTTCATCCCGTTGTCATCCGGTTGTCATCCGGCGGGCCTCGGCCCGGTGGTGAGCGCCAGCAGTTCGCGCGCCGGTCCGGCGGGCCGCTGGGAGCGCCGCCAGACCGCGCGCAGCGCCCGGCGCAGCGGAACGTCCGCCAGCTCCACCGCCACCAGCCGCCGGGCGGCCAGTTCGTCCGTGACGGCCAGTTCGCTCAGCACGGTCGGCCCGGCGCCGCTGACGGCCGCCGCCTTCACCGCCGTGGTGGAGGCCAGTTCGAGCAGGGGCGCCGCCGGGCCGCCGTAGCGGGCCAGCGCCGCGTCGAGCACCTGCCGGGTGCCGGAGCCGGGTTCCCGCAGCACCAGCGGCGCCGCGGCGAGTTCCGCCGGGGGTACGGGGGTACGGCGCCGGGCCCAGGGGTGCCCGGGGGCGACCACCACCAGCAACCGGTCCTCGGCGACGGTCGCCCCGTCGAGCCCGGCCGGGATCCGCAGCCCCTCGACGAAGCCGAGGTCGGCCTCGCCCGAGGCCAGCCGGTCGGCGACGGCGGCCGAGTTCCCGGCGTACAGGGAGACCGCGGTATCGGGCCGCAGCGCCCGCAGGGCGACCAGCCAGCCGGGCAGCAGATACTCGGCGATGGTCATCGAGGCGGCGATCCGCAGCCGGGAGTCCCGGTGGCCGCGGAGCGCCTGGGCGCCCGCGTCGAACGCCTCCGCCGCCTCCACGATCCGGCGGGCCCAGTCGGTGACGAGGACGCCCGCCGGGGTGAGCCGGGAGCCGGTGGGCGAGCGGTCGACCAGGGCCACGCCCAGCCGTCGTTCCATGGACCGGATCCGGCCGCTGGCGGCGGGCTGGCTGATGCCCACTTCACGGGCGGCCCGGCCGAGGCTGCCGTGCCGGGCGACGGCCAGCAGCAGTTCGAGGGCGCCCAGGTCGGGGACCCGGTGCGCCAGCGGCGGACGCCGCGCGGCCCGGTCCGCCGCTCCTTCGGGGCTGCCATCGCTCATCGGCCCAGCTTATGAGGTCATAGCGGATACGTCCCTGGTGACGCCGGTGACCTGCGACGACAGTGGAGACCATGGCCACCGCCGCACAGCCCGTACGCCCCTCGCCCACCGCCGCACACCCCGACGGCAGTCCCCTCGGCCTCGCCCCGGACCGGGCGCCGGGCCCGGCGGCGCCCGTGGTCGGGCCCGCCACCGCGTCCGGCTCGGGGTCCGCCCCCGGGGCGGCCGAAGGGAACGCCGCGGCCCCGGCCGTCACCGGCCCGGCCCGGGTGGCCTCCGCCGTCACCGGGGCCGTCCCGGGAGCCGTCACGACGGCGGACTCACCGGGCCGCTCCAGCACGGGCCCGGGCCCGGCGGGCACCCCCTCCCCCGTGGCACTCGCGGACCCGGAGAACCCCGCGGCCGGGCCGCCCGGCCGGGTCTCCGCCGACGGCCCGGGGCCGATTCCCCGTGGCGCGGGGGCCTTCCCCCGGCTGCGGGAGTTCGGGCCGCAGTGGTACGCCGCCGTGATGGGGACCGCCAGCGTCGCCGTCGCCGGATGGGCCGTGACGGGTTCGGGCGGCCCGGTCCGGGCCCCGCTCGCCGCCGTCTGGGCGCTCTCCGCGGTACTGCTGGCCGCCGTGGCGACCGCGCGGGCGCTCCACTGGCGCCACCACCGCGACCGGGCCCGGGCCCATCTCCACGACCCGGCCGTCGTGCCGTTCTACGGCTGTGCCGCGATGGCCCCCCTGGCGGTCGGGATCGGCGCGCTCGGGCCGGGCCGGGAGGTCGTCGGCGACGGGGCCGCGCTCCCGGTCGCCGTCGCCCTGTTCGCGGTGGGCTGCGCCGTCGCCGTGCTCGCCGCGGCGGCGGTGCCGTATCTGCTGGTGGTACGGGACCGTCCGGCGCCCGGCGGCCCTGCGGACGAACCGTCGCCGGTGTGGCTGCTGCCGCTGGTCGCGCCGATGGTCGCGGCGGCCTTCGGCCCGCTGCTGGCGGCCGCGGCCCCCGACGGCGAACCGCGGCGGACCCTGCTGGTGGTGAGTCTGGGGCTGGCCGGTGCCAGTGGTGTCGCGGCGCTCGTGGTGTTGCCGCTGGTCCTGGCCCGGCTGTTCCGGCGGGGGCCGCTGCCGCTCGCGCTCACCCCGTCGCTGCTGCTGGTCCTGGGGCCGCTGGGACAGTCCACGACCGCCGCGAACCAGCTGGCGGACGCACTGCCGGGACGGCCTTACGCGGGACTCGTGGCGGTCGGCTACGGAGTGCCCGTGATGGGCTTCGCCCTGCTGTGGCTGGCGCTGACCGCGGCGATGCTGGTGCGCGCGGCCCGCCGGGGGCTGCCGTTCACCCTGGGCTGGTGGGCCTTCACCTTCCCCGTGGGCACCTGTGTGACCGGGGCCGCCGCGCTCGCCCAGCGGACCGGTCTGACCCTGCTGTGGGTGGTCGCGGCGGCGCTCTACGCCCTGCTGGTGACGGGCTGGGCGGTGGCGGGCTGGCGGACCGTGCGCGGGCTGCTCAGCGGAGCGCTGCCCGCAGCGCCGCCGTCAGCTCCCGGGGCGCCGCTGCCAGCGACGGCCCGTACCAGGTCAGCGCCCGCCCGCTGACCAGGGCGGCGGGCAGTCCGGGGAACGCCTCCGGGCCGTCGTCGGGGGCGAAGCGGTACGGCTCGTCGGGCAGCACGACGAGTTCGGCGCCGGACGTCCGCAGTTCGTCCAGGGGGATCCGGGGATAGCGCTCGGGGTGACCGGCGTAGACATTGACCACGCCCAGCCGGGCCAGCAGATCGCCCGCGAAGGTGTCCCGGCCCAGCACCATCCAGGGGCGGCGCCAGATCGGGATCACCGCCGGTACGGGCCGGTCGGCGACGGGCCCGACGGCGGCCCAGGCGGCCCGGGACCGGTCCAGCCAGCCGGGCACGGGCGCCCCGCAGCCGTCGGCCAGGACCCGGCGCAGCTCGCGCAGCCCGCCCGGGAGGTCGCGGACCTCGGTGAGCAGGACGTCGAGACCCGCGGCGCGCAGCCGGTCCAGGTCCGGGGCCCGGTTCTCCTCCTCGTTGGCGACGACGAGATCGGGCCGCAGCCGGAGTACGGCGTCGGTGTCGGGGTTCTTGGTGCCGCCGATCCGGACGACGTCGAGCCCGGCGGGGTGGGAGCACCAGTCGGTGGCGCCGACCAGCAGCCCGGGGGCGGTCACGGCGATCGCCTCGGTCAGCGACGGTACGAGGGAGACCACCCGCATCCCGGTCAGCCGCCGGGGGGCGTCTCGATGTGTTCGGCGACGGTGACCACGACGACCCGGGTCTCCGCGCCCCCGGCCCGCCAGCGGTGCCGTACGCCACCGGAGAGGAACAGCGTGTCACCCCGGCCCAGCCGGTAGGCGCGGCCCTCGGCCTCAATCTCGACGGTGCCGTCGGCGACGTACATCAGCTCGTCGTTGCGGTGCTGGAACTCGCCCTCGGTGTCGTGTTCGCCGCTGAACTCCAGCGCCTCCAGCTGATGCCGTCCGTAGACCAGGCGGCGGGTGCGGGGCGCGGCGGGGGTTCCGTCGTCGGTCGCGGCCGACTCGACGGCGCGGGAGACGGTGACGGTCCGGGCCGCGTCGGAGGCAGCGATCAGCCGGTCCGCGGTGGTCTCCAGGGCGTCGGCGACCCGCTGGAGGGAGCGGCGGCTGGGCCGGGCCCGGTCGTTCTCGATCTGGCTGAGGAAGGGCACCGAGAGTCCCGAGCGCTCGGCGACGGAGGCCAGCGTCAGATCGAGGGCCCGCCGCCGCCTGCGCACGGCGGTGCCGACCCGGAGACGCTCGGTCTCCTTCGGGTCCCTGCCGTCCTTGGCGTCAGCGTCCATGCGCCGGCTCCCCTTCCTGCGTTCTGTACAACCTTACGCAGCTTCCGGCGCGGCTACCTCCGCGATCACCCCCGAGGGGGGCCGAAAACGGCCGGGGTGGCCCGGACACTGTCCGGAACCACCCCGTACCCCCGGGTGAACGCGTACGTCACCCGGTGACCGGAACCGTCTTCTCGACGAAGCCGGGGTTCTTCTCCAGCCAGGCGCGGACGGCCTGCTGCTCCTTGCCCTTGCCGGTGCGCTGGATCTCCGACTCCAGGTCGGTCAGCTCCTTCTCGGTCATCCGGAAGTCCTTGAGCCACTTCCCGACCTCGGGGTGGTCGGCCGAGAAGCCGTCCCGGGCCAGGGTGTGCACCCCGTCGCCCTTGCCCCAGGCGCCCTTCGGGTCCTTCAGCTTCTTCAGGTCGTAGTCGCTGTAGGCCCAGTGCGGCGACCACAGGGTGACGACGACCGGCTCCTTCTTGGCGTAGGCGCGCTTCAGTTCGGCCAGCATGCCGGGCGTGGATCCGTCGACGACGTCGTACTCGCCTTCGAGGCCGTACTCCTTCAGCACCTTGTCCTTCAGCAGGCCCATCATCCCGGCGCTCGGCTCGATACCGATGATCCGGCCCTTGAAGGTGGACGACTTGCCCTTGAGGTCGGCGAGCGAGTCGATCCCGTTGACGTAGGACGGCACCGCCAGTTCGAGGGATGTGGGCCCGTACCAGGCGCCGAGGTCCTCCAGCCGGTCGCCGTACTTCTTCCAGTACGAGGCGTGGGTCACCGGCAGCCAGGAGTCCGTCTGGAAGTCGATCTGCCCGTTGGCGAGACCGGTGTAGAGGGCCCCGGTCTCCAGCTGCTTGGCCTCGGCCTGGAAGCCGCGCCGCTCCAGCAGCTCCTTCCAGAGGTAGGTGGAGGCGATGGCCTCGTCCCACGGGATGTAACCCATGGTCACCTTCTCGCCCTTGCCGACGTTCTCCTCACCCGTCACCGAGGTGGAGCCGGTGGAGGACGGGCCGAAGACCGAGAAACCGCCCGCGACCAGCGCCAGGACGACCAGTCCGACCACGGCGACGGACGACTGGGGCCGGTGGTGCCAGATCGACGGGCCGCCCGCCAGGGCGCGGGCCTTGGCCATCGCCCGGCGGCCCAGCGGGGAGACCTGACGGCCCAGTTCGCCGGTGATCCGGTCCAGGTACATGGCGAGGATGACGATCGAGAGACCGGCCTCGAAGCCGAGACCGATGTCGACATTGCCGATGGCGCTGTAGACCTCGCCGCCGAGCCCGCCGCCGCCGACCATGCCCGCGATCACGACCATGGAGAGGCCGAGCATGATGACCTGGTTGACCCCGGCCATCATGGTGGGCAGGGCGAGCGGGAGCTGGACCCGGAGCAGGGTGTCACGGGGCGTGGTGCCGAACGCCTCGGCCGCCTCGACGAGTTCCTTGTCGACCTGGCGGATGCCGAGTTCGGTCATCCGTACGCCGGGCGGCAGGGCGAACACGATGGTGGCGATGATCCCGGGGACCACGCCGACACCGAAGAAGATGATGCCCGGGATCAGGTAGACCATCGCGGGCATGGTCTGCATGAAGTCGAGTACGGGCCGGACGACGGCGCTGACGGTCGCCGAACGCGACGCCCAGATGCCGAGGGGTACCGCGATCGCCAGGGTGACGACCGTGGCGACCAGCACCAGGGAGAGCGTCGACATGGCCTCGTCCCAGAGGGCGACCGAGTCGATCAGGGCGAATCCGGCGAAGGCCAGCAGTCCGGCGAGGAGTCCGCGCAGCCACCAGGCGAGTACCGCGAGGATTCCGGCGAACAGCAGTGGTTCCGGGGCGGACAGGACCGTGTCCAGTCCGTCGTACATTCCGGTGACGACGGTACTGATCGCGTCGAAGAGCCAGGTCAGATGGGTCTGGAGCCATTCGACGGCGCTGTCGGTCCATTCCCCGAGGGGCAGTCTAGGCATGGGCCACCGCCCCGGCGCCGGAGGACTCGGGGGCTCCGTCGGAGCCGTCCGGCTCCGTACTCCCCGTCGTCTCCCCCGGTTCGGACTCCTCGGCCGGAGCCATCGGCTCACCGAGCACGGCCAGCAGCCGGGCCCTCGGCACGACTCCGATCAGCTCGCCCTTCTCGCAGGTCACGGCCACCGCCACCCCGCTGGTCGAGCAGGGGGTGAAGAGTTCCGTGATCGGGGTGTCCGCCTTGACGACGGCGGGCGCGGCGGCCATCACCTGCTCGGCGGAGCCCAGCTCCTCGCCCTCGTCGGTGCGGGTGCCGTACGCGGTCTCCGGCTCGGCCATGATCGCGCCCGCGGTCAGGACCCGGGTGCGGTCGACGTCCTGGGTGAAGGACGCGACGTAGTCGTCGGCCGGGGTGACCAGGATGTCCTCGGCGGAGCCCTGCTGGACGATCCGGCCGTCCCGCATCACCGCGATCCGGTCGCCGAGCCGCATGGCCTCGTTGAGGTCGTGGGTGATGAAGACGATGGTCTTCTTCAGGGTCTTCTGGAGCTCCAGCAGCTGGTCCTGCATATCCCGGCGGATCAGCGGGTCCAGGGCGCTGAAGGACTCGTCCATCAGCAGCAGATCGGCGTCCGTGGCCAGCGCCCGGGCCAGGCCCACGCGCTGCTGCATCCCGCCGGAGAGTTCGTCGGGCCAGGAGTCCTCCCAGCCCGCGAGCCCGGCGAGGGCCAGCGCCTCGGTGGCCCGCCGCTTCCGCTCCGCCGGCTCGACGCCCTGCACCTCCAGCCCGTACGCCGCGTTCTCCAGCACGCTTCGATGGGGGAAGAGCGCGAAGTGCTGGAAGACCATGCTGATCCGCCGCGAGCGTACGGAGCGCAGCTCGCGGGCGCTGAGGGCGGTCAGATCACGACCGTCGAAGAGGACCCGGCCCGCGGTGGGTTCGAGCAGTCCGTTGAGCATTCGCAGCAGGGTCGACTTACCCGAGCCGGAGAGGCCCATGACCACGAAGATCTGCCCGGGCTCGACGGTGAACGAGGCGTCGATGACCGCCGCCGTCGTTCCGTCGGCGCGCAGCTCGTCGCGGCCCGCGCCCCCTTCGAGTCGCCGTACCGCTGCTTCGGGTCGTCTGCCGAACACCTTGTACAGATGCTCCGCCTCGAGCCTGGACACATACACCTCACGTCTCGTACGGAATCGATCCGCCACCCCCATCCGGGCGGATCGCGGAGCCCGGCGGGATCCGCCCGCCCCCGGCCCGCGCACGGCTTCGGAGCCGTGGCGCCACGGGTCGGCTCCGGCGGCGCGCCTGCCCCCGGCCTGTACCGCCAAACGCAACAGTGATCCACATCACGCAACAGTGACGGCCGGAAAGAGCCGTCCTGACGGTTTTCGGCGGATGGCGGCGGGGACCGGGCTCAAGGGCCGGAGCCGGTTCGCGGGCCGGGCGGGGACCCGGCGGCGGGGCCTCCGGGCGGCCGGGACCCGGGCCGGCCGTCCGGCACCGGCCGCCCCGGTGGCGGCGGGGCCTCCGGCCGGGAGGGGCGGCGCGAGAGGGCCGAGCGGTTCCCCCGCCTCCGCCGGGGGGGGGACCGGCGGAGGCGGCCGGGGAGCCGGTACGCGCCCGGCTACCGGCCCGCCGACTCCGGGGTGCGGCGGCGCCGGGACGGCTCACGGCCCGGCGCCGGCCGGCCCGTGGTCCGTGATCCGTGGCCCCGGACGGCCCGGGTCCGTGGTCCCGGCCGGCGTACGGCCTCCCAGCCGCTGTCGGTGGCGTACGGCATGATCGGGGTGTGACCCGACGCCTGATGCTCCTCGACACCGCATCCCTGTACTTCCGGGCCTATTTCGGGGTCCCCGACTCGGTGCGCGCCCCCGACGGCACACCGGTCAACGCCGTCCGCGGACTGCTCGACTTCATCGCCCGCCTGGTGCAGGACCACCGGCCGGACGATCTCGTCGCCTGCTGGGACAACGACTGGCGGCCCCACTGGCGGGTCGAGCTGATCCCCTCCTACAAGGCGCACCGGGTGGCCGAGGAGACGGATACGGGCCCCGACGAGGAGGAGACCCCGGACACCCTCGCCCCGCAGGTCCCGGTGATCGCGGAGGTGCTCCGGGCGCTGGGCATCGCCCGGGTCGGCGCCGACGGTTACGAGGCGGACGACGTCATCGGCACGCTCACCGCGCGGGCCACCGGCCCGGTCGACATCGTCACCGGCGACCGCGACCTCTTCCAGCTGGTGGACGACGCCCGGCGGCGCCGGGTGCTGTACCCGCTGAAGGGCGTGGGCACGCTCCAGATCACCGACGAGGCGTGGCTGCGCGGCAAGTACGGCGTGGACGGCCCGGGGTACGCGGATCTCGCCCTGCTGCGCGGCGACCCCAGCGACGGACTGCCCGGGGTGCCCGGTATCGGCGAGAAGACCGCGGTGAAGCTGCTCGACGCCTACGGCGATCTGGCCGGGATCATGGCGGCGGTGGCGGATCCGGCGTCCCGGCTGACCCCGGCCCAGCGGCGGCGGCTCGCCGAGGCCCGGGAGTACGTGGCGATCGCGCCGAAGGTGGTCCGGGTGGCGCCGGACGTCCCGCTGCCGCCCTTCGATCCGGCGCTGCCGTCCGAGCCGCGTGATCCGGCGGCGCTGGAGGAGCTGGCGGAGCGCTGGGGCCTCGGCGGCTCCCTCCAGCGGCTGCTGGCCGTTCTGAACCCCTGACGCGTACGGCCCGTACGGACGTGTTCCGGCCGCCGGGCGCCCGACGGCCGCCCCCGCGGCGATACGGTGCCCCCGCGTGGCCGTACGCGCCCGCGCGGGGGCTCCCGTTCCCGTACGCGCCCCTCGCCCCGTCCCGTACCGGTACGCACCGGCCCGGAGCACACCGGCGGCTCTCCCGTGCTGAGCTTTCCGGCACGGAGTGTTAACTTAGGCAAGCCTAAGCAAGCGCAGCACGAGCCCGGGAGAGCGCCGTGACCGAACGACCCGCCCGCACGTCACCGACGCCCTACAAGGCCCATGTCGTGCATGCCGAACGTCTGACCCCCCATATGGCGCGGATCGTCTTCGGCGGCCCCGGGCTGGCGGGATTCGGGCTCGACGGCTATACCGACCACTATGTGAAGCTCGTCTTCCCGGCTGAGGGCGTGCGGTATCCGGAGCCGTGGGACATCGACCGAATCAAGGCCGACTTCCCCCGAGAGCAGTGGCCGTCCAACCGGACGTACACAGTCCGTAGTTGGGACGCCGAGACGGCCGAACTGACCATCGACTTCGTCGTCCACGGGGACGAGGGGCTCGCGGGCCCCTGGGCGGCCAGGGCCCGGGTCGGCGACCCCATGTGGATCATCGGCCCCGGCGGCGGGTACGCCCCGGACCCGACCGCCGACTGGCATCTGCTGGTCGGCGACGAGAGCGCGCTGCCCGCGATCGCCGCGTCGCTGGAGCGGATCCCCGAGGGCGCCCTGGTCCATGCCTTCGTGGAGATCGAGGACCCGGCGGAGGAGCAGAAGCTGGTGGCCCCGGCCGGGGTCGCGGTCCAGTGGCTGCACCGGAACGGCCGCCCGGTGGGCGAGGCGATGGTCGAGGCCGTCACCGGACTGGACTTCCCGGCGGGCCGGGTGTCCGCCTTCGTCCACGGCGAGGCGGGCTGTGTGAAGGAGCTCCGGCGCCATCTGCGGCTGGACCGGGGCATCGACCGCGCCCAGCTGTCGATCTCCGGCTACTGGCGGCTGGGGCAGAACGACGAGGCGTGGCGCGCGGTGAAGCGGGCGTGGAACGAGCAGGTGGAGCGCGAGCAGGAGAGCGCCGAGCCGGACGGCCGAGTGGCCTGACCCCTCGGTCGGCGGCGGCCGGATCCGGGCGTACGAGAACCTCTCCGCGCCCCCGGTCCGGCTCCGCCGCCCGTCAGCCGGCCGACTCGCCGCCCGCCCCCGGAGTCCCGGTACCGGTATCCGTCCCGGCCTCCGGCGGCGCGCTGCGGCTGCCGTAGCGCCGGGCGGAGCGGTCCGTCTGGGCGATCTGCCGCAGGGCCTCGAAGACCGCGTTCCCCAGGACGGTACCGACGATCACGGTCTCCACGAGCTGGTCCCGGCTGGTCCGGTCGGCGAGATAGCCGAGGTCGGCGTCGGCGACCAGTTCGGCGGCGTCCGCGTAGTCGTCCAGCAGCCGGCGCCCGAAGTCGCCGTGTCCGAGCCGGGCCAGCGCGGCCAGCGCCCCGGCGAGCAGTTCGGGCCCGGGCGCGTCGTCCTCCACCTGCCAGCCGCGCCGGTCGATCAGCGCGTCGACCGTCCGCCGGGCGCTCTCCCCCGCCTCGTCCGGCTCGGGCTTCACCGGCCGCGCCACCAGCAGATCGGAGGCGGAGCCCAGGACGTGGTGGAGCGGTTTGCCGGGGTCGTCGACGGCCGCCAGCACCCCGCCGATGGCGGCGATCTTCAGCCCGCCGATATCGAGCAGGGCCCGGATCAGCCGCAGCCGCCGCTCGTGCCCGGGGCCGTACGCGGCCTGATTGGGGCTGGTCAGCTCACCGGCGGGCAGCAGGCCCTCGCGCAGGTAGTACTTGATGGTCGGTACCGGTACCCCGGTTCTCCGACTCAGCTCACCGATCCGCACGTCCGCTCACCGCCGTCTCACCGGGACCCTGTCCGTCCCGGCCATCTTAGGTAGCGTCGCGTATCGCTATCCGTACGGCTCCCCTCCGCGCACCCGCCCCCGGTCCGCCCCGAGCCGCGACATCCGGCCGAAAATGCGGCCCGGCGCGCCACGTTCCTGATAGGGACGGCTCATGTCCGTCTCCGTCATGCTCTTCACCTCGGATCTGAGGGTCCACGACCAGCCGGCGCTCGCCGCCGCGGTCCGGGACGCCGATACCGTGATCCCCCTCTTCGTCCGCGACCCGGGAATCGGCGGCGCCGGTTTCGACGCGCCCAACCGCCGGGCCTTTCTCGCCGACTGTCTGGCCTCCCTCGACCGGGGGCTGCGCGATCGCGGCGGCCGGCTCGTGGTCCGCTCCGGCGCGGCCGTCGACGAGGTGTGCCGGGTGGTCGCGGAGACGGGGGCGGAGTCCGTCCATGTCGCGGCGGGCGTCAGCCGGTACGCGACGGCACGCGAGGACGCCCTGCGCGCCGCCCTCGGCCCGGCGGGCGCGGCGCTGCACGTCCACGACGGCGTCGTGACGGCCCTGCCGCCGGGCCGGGTGACCCCCGCGAACCGGGACCACTTCGCCGTCTTCACCCCGTACTTCCGCCGCTGGGAATCGGCCGGTACGCGCCCCGTGGTGACGGCCCCCCGCCGGATCACCGTCCCCGACCTCCCCGGCGAACCACTGCCCCGGCGCGCCTCGGTCACCGGGGTGTCGCCCGGCCTGGCCGAGGGCGGCGAGGAAGCGGGCCGGAAACGGCTCACCGGCTGGCTGGCCCGAAGCGGCGACGGAGTCACGGCGTACGAGGAACGCCATGACGACCTCGCGGGCGACGCCACGTCCCGGCTCTCCCCCCATCTCCACTTCGGCACCCTCTCCGCCGTCGAACTCGTCCGCCGCGCCCGAGACAAGGGCGGCCCGGGGGCCGAGGCGTTCGTCCGCCAGCTCGCCTGGCGGGACTTCCACCACCAGGTCCTGGCGGCCCGCCCCGACGCAGCCGCCGTCGACTACCGCACCCGCGACGACCACTGGCGCGACGCCCCCGAGGAGATCGACGCCTGGCGCGAGGGCCGTACGGGCTGCCCGATCGTGGACGCGGGCATGCGCCAACTGCGCCACGAGGGCTGGATGCACAACCGGGCCCGGCTGCTGACCGCGAGCTATCTCACCAAGACCCTCTACGCCGACTGGCGCACCGGCGCCGCGCACTTCCTCGCCCTGCTGGTCGACGGGGACATCGCCAACAACCAGCTGAACTGGCAGTGGGTCGCGGGCACCGGCACCGACACCCGCCCCAACCGGATCCTCAACCCCCTGACCCAGGCCCGCAGGTTCGACCCCGACGGCGCGTACGTCCGCCGCTGGGTCCCGGAACTCGCCGCGCTCCCGGGCCGCGCGATCCACGACCCGTCGTCCCTCCCCCCGTCCGAACGGGCCCGCCTCGACTACCCCGCCCCCCTGGTCGACCTCGCCACGGCCCGCGCCCGCTTCACCCGCGCCCGCGGTCTCGACGACTGAACCGATCCGGTCACGGGGCCGCGTAGGGTGACCGGATGTCCGCCGAAGATCTTCCCTACCCGGACCGCGCCCTGGGCGCGGTCATCGGTTCGGCCGTCGGCGACGCCCTCGGCGCGCCCTTCGAGTTCGGTGCTCCGGGGGTGTTCTCGGCCCGGTTCCCCGACGGCCGGGGCGAGTTGTGCGGGGGCGGCGGCTGGGACCCCGGCGAGGCCACCGACGACACCCAGATGGCGGTTCTCGTCGGCCGGTCGCTGACCGAGCGCGGCGGGCTCGACCTCCCCGATGTCTTCGCCCGGTTCCGCCGCTGGGCGCTGGCCGATCCGAAGGACATCGGGCTCCAGACCGAGCAGGTGCTCACCAGTGACGAGCCGTGGGACCGGGCCGCCGCCCGGCACTTCGAAACCACCGGCCGGGCGGCGGGCAACGGCTGTCTGATGCGTTCCTCCACCGCCGCCGTCCGGTTCGCCGCCGAGGGCCGGGCCGGGACCATGGCGGCCGCCCGCCGCCTCGCGGCACTGACCCACGGCGACCCCGCCGCGTGGGAGGGCACGGCGATCCTGCACGATCTGGTCCGGGTGGCGCTCGACGGTGACGACCCCCTGGCCGCGCTGCCGGGAACGCTGGCCGCGGTCGCCCCCGAACACCGGGAGCGGTGGGAGACCGTACTGGATCCGGAGTGGTCCCCGGCGGATGCCACGGAGTTCAACGGCGCCGTGTGGCCGTGTCTGGGCTCGGCGGTCTGGGCACTGCGCACCACGTCCTCCTACGAGGAGTCACTGGCGGCGGCGATCGACCTGGGCGGCGACACGGACACGGTGGCCGCCGTGACGGGCCTGCTGACGGGCGCGGTCCACGGCGTCACGGCGATCCCGTCGCGGTGGCTCGGCGAACTGCACGTCCCGCTACCGGGGTTCACCGAGCCCGCACTGCGGGTCCCCCGGCTGACGGAGCTGACCCGGCGGCTGCTGGCCTGAAACGTCGCGGCGGCGGGCCGATGCCCGTAGCGCCTCGCACCGAGGGCGCGGCGACCCACTCACCGTACGGGTGGAGGCCGGTGGTCCACCGGGTGGACCACCGGCCTCCATCGACCCGGGAGGCCGATCAGCCGACCGAGCTGTACGCCACCACGCCCCGCAGCAGGCCGTCCACCGCCTTGCGGGCGTTCTTGGCGACCGTGCCCCGGTCGGCGGGGGCCGCCGCCGCGATCTGGCCGAGGACGTCGATGACCTGCTTGGACCAGCGGACGAAGTCGCCCGCGGGCATCTCCGTCTCGCGCAGTACCTCGTCCAGGCTCTTGCCGGAGGCCCACTGGTAGGCGGCCCAGGCGAAGCCGAGATCGGGCTCCCGCTGGCCGACGCCCTCCGCCTGGTGGATCTTGAAGTCCTCCTCCAGGGCGTCGAGCCGGCCCCAGATGCGGACCATCTCGCCGAGTGCCGCCTTCGCGGCTCCGGCCGGGACCTTGGGGGGCACGGCGTCGTCGGACTGGCGGGACTCGTAGACCAGGGCCGAGGCGCAGGCGGCGAGTTCGGCCGGGGTGAGGCCGTCCCAGACGTCGTCGCGGAGGCATTCGCTGGCCAGCAGGTCCAGTTCGCCGTAGAGCCGGGCGAGCCGGCGGCCGTGCGGGGTGACCTCGTCCTCGCGCAGATAGTCCAGCTCCGTCAGGAGGGCGACGATCCGGTCGAAGGTGCGGGCGATGGTGTTCGTACGCCCCTCGATCCGGCGCTCCAGCTGGCGGGTGTCCCGCAGCAGCCGGTGGTAGCGCTCCGCCCAGCGGGCGTGGTCCTCGCGCTCGGAGCAGCCGTGGCAGGGATGGGCCCGCAGATCGGCCCGCAGCCGGGCGATCTCACGGTCGTCGGCCGCCCCGGACCGCTGCTTGCGGTGCCGGTCGGGCACGATGTGACCGGCCTTGGTGCGGAGCGCCGAGGCCAGGTCGCGGCGGGACTGCGGAGAGCGCGGATTGAACGACTTGGGGATCCGCATCCGCTCCAGCGCCTCCACGGGCACCGGGAAGTCGATCGAAGCCAGCCGCTTGACCTGCCGCTCGGCGGTGAGGACCAGGGGCCGGGGGCCGTCGTGGTGTTCGAAGCCGCGGTGGCCGTTGGTCCGCCCGGCGGGGATACCGGGGTCGAGGACGAGCGCGAGGCCCGCGAACTTGCCCGTCGGGACGTGGATCACATCGCCCGGCTTGAGCCGCTCCAGGGAGACCGCGGCCGCCGCCCGCCGCTGGGCCGCGCCCTGCTTGGCCAGCTCGTTCTCGCGGTCCTTGAGTTCGCGGCGGAGCCGCGCGTACTCCTCGAAGTCACCGAGATGGCAGGTCATGCCCTCCCGGTAGCCTTCGAGACCGGTCTCGTTCTTCTGGACCTGGCGGGAGATGCCGACCACCGAGCGGTCGGCCTGGAACTGCGCGAACGAGGTCTCCAGCAGCTCCCGGGAGCGATGCCGGCCGAACTGCTCGACCAGATTGACCGCCATGTTGTACGAGGGCTTGAAGCTGGAGCGCAGCGGATACGTCCGGGTCCCGGCGAGACCGGCCAGGGCGGCCGGGTCCATGGCCCGCTGCCACAGCACGACGGCATGCCCCTCGACGTCGATTCCGCGCCGTCCGGCCCGGCCGGTGAGCTGCGTGTACTCGCCGGGGGTGATGTCGGCGTGCTGTTCGCCGTTCCACTTGACGAGCTTCTCCAGGACCACCGAGCGGGCGGGCATGTTGATGCCGAGGGCCAGGGTCTCGGTGGCGAAGACCGCCTTCACCAGTCCGCGGACGAACAGCTCCTCCACCACCTCCTTGAAGGTGGGGAGCATTCCGGCGTGGTGCGCGGCGATGCCCCGCTCCAGGCCCTCCAGCCACTCGTAGTACCCCAGGACGTTGAGGTCCTCGGTGGGGATGGCCGCGGTCCGCTCCTCGACGATCTCCCGGACCCGGGCCCGGGCCGCGTCGTCGTTGAGCCGGAGTCCCGCGTAGAGGCATTGGTGGACGGCGGCCTCACAGCCCGCCCGGCTGAAGATGAAGGTGATCGCGGGCAGGAGCCCCTCCGCGTCCAGCCGCTCGATCACCTCGGGGCGGCCCGGCGTCCAGATCCGGGACCGGCTGCGCCGCTCCCGCTCCCGGTCGGCCTCGCGGACCATCTTGCCCCGGCGGCGGTCCCGGGGGTTGTACGACCGCTGGTTCTCGGTCCGGGCCAGCCGGACCAGGTCCGGATTGACCTCGCGGCGCCCGGTGCCCCGGCCGCCGTGGTCGGAGCCCTCCTCGAAGAGGTCGTAGACCCGGCGTCCGGCCATGACGTGCTGCCACAGCGGGACGGGGCGCTCCTCGGAGACGATGACCGCGGTGTCACCGCGTACGGTGTCCAGCCAGTCGCCGAACTCCTCCGCGTTGGAGACGGTGGCGCTCAGCGACACCAGGGTCACCGACTCGGGAAGGTGGATGATGACCTCTTCCCAGACGGCGCCCCGGAAGCGGTCGGAGAGGTAGTGCACCTCGTCCATGACGACATAACCGAGGCCCCGCAGCGACTGCGAGCCCGCGTAGAGCATGTTCCGCAGCACCTCGGTGGTCATCACGACCACGGGCGCCTCGGAATTGACGCTGTTGTCACCGGTGAGCAGGCCGACCTTGTCGGCGCCGTAGCGCTTGACGAGATCGGTGTACTTCTGGTTCGACAGGGCCTTGATGGGGGTGGTGTAGAAGCACTTCCGGCCCTGCTGGAGGGCGAGGTGGACGGCGAACTCGCCGACGATGGTCTTGCCGGAGCCGGTCGGCGCGGCCACGAGCACGCCCCGGCCCGCCTCCAGCGCCTGGCATGCCTCGATCTGGAAGGGGTCCAGATCGAACTCGTACATCTCGCGGAACGGGAACAGGGCAGTGGCCTGCTCTGCGGCGCGGACGCGGGAGGCCGCGTAGCGCTCGGCGGGTGAGAGATCCTCGGTCATCTTGTTGACGAGCCTACCCGCCGGGTACGACAGTCAGCGCGGCCTTATCCCACGGTCGGGCGCCCGGCGCGCGCCTGCGGCGCGCGAGTACGCCCGCGAGCCCCCCGCGGCGGACCGGCGGGGACCCGTACGGCCGGGCCGTACGGAATCCGGTGGGCCTCGGCGCCGCTACGACGCGTCGCGACGCCGGTCACGGGCGGTGGCCGGGCTCGCCGGGGTGCGGGGCCAGGACCCGGAGCGCTCCCGGGACGCACTCGGCGGTCAGCGGCAGCGACCCGAGCCGTTCCCCGTCCGCGTAGGCGGTCAGTCCTTCGGCGGCCAGCCGGACGGAGCGGACCCGGTGAACGGTGACCTTCGGATGGTCGAGATGGGTGCCCTGGTAGACCCGGGGGAAGACCCGGAGCAGGGTTCTGCGGTCGCAGGCCGCGACGACCGTCACATCGAGGAGTCCGTCGTCCGGGACGGCTCCGGCGCAGATCCGCATCCCGCCCCCGTAGGAGTCGCCGTTGCCGACGGCGACCAGGATCGCCTCGACCTCCAGGTCCGGGCCGTCGTCGAGGCCGAGCCGGTACGGGATCGGGCGCAGGGCGGCGAGTTCGGCGAGGAGCGCCAGATCGTAGGTGAAGCGGCCCGCGATCCGCCCCATCCGGTTGCCCCGCTCGTTGACGCGGGAGTCGAAGCCGGAGGCGAGGACCGTACCGAACCAGCGGTCCCCGGCCCGGCCGAGGTCGATCTCCCGGGCCCCGCCGCCCTTGAGGACTTCGGCGGCGAGCCGTCCGGCGGCGGCGGGGTCGCGGACCGGCAGGCCGAGGGTGCGGGCGAAGTCGTTCCCGGTACCGACGGCGATCACCCCGAGCGGGGTGGGTGTTCCGGCCACGGCCTGGAGCGCGAGGGAGACGAGTCCGTCGCCCCCGACGGCTATCAGCGCGCCGGTGCCCGCGGCGACGGCCTCCCGGGCCCGCCGCAGCGCGTCGGGCGCGTCCTCGCCGAGGACGGTACGGACCGAGAACCCGGCGTCCCGCAGGGCCCGGGCGGCGGGCTGGGCGGCATGGGCGCCCCGGCCGCGGCCCGCCGTGGGGTTGACGAAGAGAGTGATCTCATGAGTCACCCGGGTGACGGTACTCGAACAACGAACCGGCGACCCCGCTCCGGTCCCGGGCGCCCGACGGCACCGGGCTCCGGGGCCGGGTCCGGCTCATGGCAACGTCCGTTCGGTGGACGCCCGCGGTTTCCGGTGCGGGACCCGGTCCGGCACATGGCGGCGTCCGCCAGGCGGGCGGGGCGCACGGCGTCCGGTGCCGGCGATGCGGGACGGCGGCGGGGGTCCCCGGTGGAGCCACGGGGCCGTCTCCCCTCGTACCGGTGGTACTCGGGAAATCCCGGCAAACGCCGGGGGCCTCCCGCGACCGAAGGGCTACGGGGAGAGTGCGCGGGCGGGCGTCGCCGGACCCGGCCCGGCCCGGCGGCGCACCGCGCGGGATCCCCCTGTTCCCGGAGGCGCGGGGCGCCCGGGCAGGGCCGTACGCGCCCGGGGGCCGGACGGCTTGTGGCCGTCCGGCCCCCGGGGCCGCGCGTCGGACGCTCTCCGCGTCAGGTGATGTCGTCGAAGCCGTTGACCCGGTTGGCCCGGCCGCCGTCGCCCTCACGGCTCGACTGCTCCGGCACCCGGTTCGAAGCGCCGACCGCCTCCACCGCGCCGATGTCGGAGGGGGTGAGATCCAGCTCCGCCGCCTCGTCGTCCCCGGGTCCCCGCAGCTCCCGCAGCCGTCGCCGCCGGTCGTTGAGGAGTGAGATGCCGGTGGCGAGGAAGTACAGCAGCACGATGGGGGCGGCCAGCGCCATCATCGTCAGGGGCTCGGTGCTGGGCGTGGCCACGGCCGAGAAGATCGTGATGCCCATGATCATCGCGCGCCACCAGCCGAGCATCCGCCGGCCGGTGACGGCGCCGCCGATATTCAGCATCACCAGCAGCAGCGGCAGTTCGAAGGCGAGCCCGAAGACGACCACCATCCTGGTGACCAGGTCGAGCAGATCGTCCAGCGGCAGCAGGTTGTCCACGCCGACGGGGGTGAACTCGATCAGTACCTTCGCCGTGGTCGGCAGGACCACGTAGGCGAAGTAGCCGCCCAGGAGGAAGAGCGGGGAACCCGCGCCGACGAAGGCGAGCGCGTACTTCTTCTCGTTCCGGTGCAGTCCGGGCGCGACGAAGGCCCAGAGCTGGTACAGCCAGACCGGCGAGGCGAGGACCACGCCCGCCATCAGCGACACCTTCAGCATCAGGGTGAAGGGAGTCAGCAGTCCGTTGATGGTGATCTGGGCACAGGTCGCCCCGTCGGGCTTCTTCTGGAGCTCCGAGAAGGACAGGTCACAGCCCACCGAGTCCAGTACCGGCTTGGTGAAGAAGTTGATGATGTCGTTGTAGAAGAAGGCGGCCACGACCGTGACGACCACGATGGCCAGGACGCCCTTCGCGAGCCGGTTCCTGAGCTCGCGCAGATGCTCCACGAGGGGCATCCGCCCCTCGGGGTCCTTCTCCTTCTTGCGGGCAGGCTTGAGCAACCCACGTCCTCATCTCGTGCGGCAGGCCCGTCGCGGCCGACGGACCTGTGGGCGGCCCGGTGTCAGCGCTGAGCGGAGTCCGTCGGCTCGGTCACGGGACGCGCGCTCGTGACATCACCGGGCGCGGCCTTGATCGTCCGCGGGGCGGGCTGCTCCTGGGCGGGTCCCGGCTGCGGGGGCGCCGCGGCGGCGGAGTCCTGGCTCTCGGCCTTCATGGCCTTGGCCTCACTCTTCAGGATCCGGGCCGACTTGCCCAGGGAACGGGCCATGTCCGGGAGCTTCTTGGCACCGAACAGGAGGATGATCACGACGAGGACCAGAATGATCTCGGCAGGGCCGATCCGTCCACCGAACATAACTGTGTACCTTCTCACCGAGGCGGCTGGGGTGTAGCTGCGGCACCGGGGGCGGACAGGGGTCCGACCATGATGCGTTGTGAGCGATCGTAACCCCAAGCAGTGAACACAGGGCAATGCCCGTGCATCCTCCAAATGACCGGAACCCCGGCTTCACCTGGGCTGTTAGCAATTGAACGCCCTTGGTAGCGGGCGCGTACACACGGCCGGAACCCGCCCAACGAAGATCGTTCGCATTCCGTCGGCCGACGGCTCCGGTTCGGGGGTGGTACGGATCGTCCCCGGGCTGCGCGAACCCGCTCCCCGGTCGGCCCGGCCGGAACCCCGGCGGACGCGGCAGGTGCTCGCGGGCCCGGGACCGCCGGGCCCGGATCAGCGCAGTCGGCTCGCGTTCCCGGCCGCCCGTTCGGCCGCCCGCTCCAGATCTCCGGCGGCGGCCCCGATCCGCTCGGCCGCCCTGGTCACCTCCAGCCCGAGCCGCCGGGCCTCCAGGAAGACCCGGATACCGAGGACGCCGAGGACGGCGATCCCGAGGAAACCGAGGACGATGGCGAGCACGGGCCAGAACATGGGCGGTACCTAGGCGTTCGAGGTGGTGGGAGCCGCGGGGGCCACGGCCTGGAGACGGAGCGTACTGACTCCGCCCCGGGTGAGGAGTTCGACGATCCGCTCCCCCGCCGGACGGCGGACGGTGGAGTCGCACTCGGGGCAGGTGAAGGAGTAGAAGGTGGTACGGCGGCTGCCGCCGATGGCGAGCCGCAGCGCCTGGGCGGTCAGCTCACAGCGGGCCCGGCACTCCGGGCACAGGGCCCTGAAGAGCACGGGGCCGCTACCCGGGGCCGTAGCCGTGATATCGAACATGAGCGACATGTGACACGAATCTCCTCAACCGTGAGCGGTACTTCCCGCCCGAATGATCCCGCGCCCGGCCGCCCCGTGTCCGCGTCGGCCGGAAATCGACACAACCCCCGCCACGATGAGGCATCGTTTCCGGACATTTCCCGGAGACCGAACACGACGGTCGGGCGAGACCGTCCGGAACCCGCCGCTCCGGCCGGACCCGGCCGCCCTCGGCCCTCGTACGATCCGGCCACGCCACGCCCGCGCCGAACCGGTTCCGGACCGGAGCCCGGCCGCCTCCGGCGGACCTCACCCGGCCCCGTCCGATCCGGGTCGTCTCGCTCGGATCTTGCCGGAGCCCGGCCCGCCCGCGAATCCGGCTAGGCGGTGTCCCCGTACGCGGCCAGCGCCTCCCGGGCCGCCCGGCGGGCGCTCTCCGCCAGATCCCCCGGTTCGGTGATCCGTCCGTCGGCGCCCAGCCGCAGCGCGAGCCGTCGCAGCGAGGCCGGGGACGAGGTGCGCAGGGTGATCCGCAGACCGCCGCCGGGCAGTTCGTCGGCCCGGTCGTACGGGTAGTACTCGGCGACCCAGCGGCCGCCGGGCCCCACTTCCACGACCACCTCGGGATCGTCGGCGGAGGGCTGGACGAGTCCCGTCGACAGATCCGAGAGGTCCCGGAGTTCGATCTCGGGCGGTGCGGCGGGGGCGTCGAGCAGCCGGATCTCGGCGACCCGGTCGAGCCGGAAGGTCCGCCGCGCCTCGGAGAGCCGGCACCACGCCTCCATATAGGTGTGACCGACGGCGAACAGCCGGATCGGGTCCACCTCGCGCTCGGTCAGCTCGTCCCGCGCCGGGGAGTAGTAGCGCACCCAGAGCCGGCGCTTCTCGGTGATCGCCCGGTCGACGGCGGCGAAGACGCCGCCCTCGGCCTCGAAGGTCACCGACAGCCGGGACGACGCCCCGGCGGCCTCCCCGGCCGCGGTCTCCAGCTTGGCGGTGGCCCGCAGCAGCGCGTCGCGGTCGCTTTCCCGCAGACCCGGGAGCATGGCCACCGCGCGGGCGGCGACCAGCAGGGCCGTCGCCTCGTCGGCGGCCAGCCGGAGCGGCTCGGCGACATCGTCCGGGTTGTGCCACCAGATCCGGTCGCCGTCGGTGTCGATGTCCAGCAGATCGCCGCCGCGGAAGCTCGTCCCGCACATCGGCAGCAGATCGAGGTCCGAGATCAGTTCGTCCTCGGTGATCCCGAAGGCGCGGGCGACGTCCTCGACGCGTGCGCCGGGGCGTTCCCGAAGATAGGTGACCAGGGAGAGCATCCGCCTGGTCTGGTCGATGGCGTTCGCGGCCACGGTCCGGTCCCCTTTTCCTGAGCTTCCCTCGGCTGCCGTCAGCCCGCGGCCACGGCGCGCAGCCGGTCCACCACATCGGCCCGCAGATCCGCCGGTTCCACCACGACGACGTCCGGCCCGAATTCCACCAGCCAGGCGTCGAGGCCGTGTCCGTACGGGATCTCCAGCTCGTCCCAGCCGTCGCCCGCCGGGCGGACCGAGGCGGCCCTGGCCCGCAGCGGGTATCCGGCGCCGGTGCGCAGCCGGATCCGCGCGGTCCGGGTGGCGGTCTCCCCGGCCCAGCTCTCCACGGTCTCCCGGACCGTGGAGACATCGGGTACGGGCGCGGTGAAGGACCCGGCCCTGGAGCGGACCCGGCCGGTGATCCGGGAGAGCCGGAAGACCCGCTCGGCGCCCCGGTCGCGGTCCCAGCCCGCGAGGTACCAGTGGCCGCGCCAGCACTCCAGGGTCCACGGCTCGACCTGCCGCTGCTCGGGGCGGGCGGCGCTGGCCTTGCGGTATTCGAAGACGACCGGGCGGCGGTCGCGGCAGGCCAGCATCAGCGGTTCGAAGGCGGCCTCGTGGACGGGGATCCGCGGCTCCAGGGCACCGGCCCGGTCCTCGTACGCGTCCTCGGCCTCGGGCATTCCGGCGGCCCGGAGCTTCTGGAGCGCCCCGCTGGCGGCACCGGCGAGCCGGGCCTGCTGCCAGACCCGGGCGGCGACCCCGAGGGCCGCGGCCTCCTCGGCGTCGAAGGTGATGGGCGGCAGCCGGTTGCTGTCCCGGCGGGCGAGATAGCCGACCTCGCCGTCCAGGTTCTCCACGGTCTCGATGACAAGGCCGAGTTCGCGGAGGTCGTCCTTGTCGCGTTCGAACATGCGGTTGAAGGACTCGTCGGAGCCGGCCGAGGCGTCGGTGGGCCGGAACGCCTCCAGATACGCCTCGATGGACTCACGCAGCTCGCGCTTGCTCAGCGGGCGGCGCGTCCCCAGCAGGCACAGCGCCAGATTCATCAGCCGCTCGGCCTTGGCAATCGCCATCGACGCCCCGCACCTCTTCTGACTCTTCAGATCGTTCCGGTCGAACCAGCGTTTCCGCTCGATGACCGTACCGTCCCGGGGCGCCAAGGTGAAAGCCGGGCCGACGGGGCTGTGGACAACCATCGGGAGCCGTACCGGAACGGGGTGTTCGGGGCGGGCCGCGGGCGGGCGGCGGGCCGGGTGACGGGGGCGGGGCGCGGTGGCCGCGCCGGGCCCGGAACGGGCCGAGGGTCCGCACCCCGCGCGGGGTGCGGACCCTCGATCGGTTCCGCCGACTCCGGGTGACCCGGAGTCCGGGTCCGCTCAGACGCCGAGCAGATCCACGACGAAGATCAGCGTCTCGCCCGGCTTGATCCGGCCGCCCGCGCCCCGGTCGCCGTAGGCGAGGTGGGCGGGGATGGTGAGCTGACGACGGCCGCCGACCTTCATGCCCTGGACGCCCTTGTCCCAGCCGACGATGACCTGACCGGCACCCAGCTGGAACTGGAACGCCTGGTTACGGTTCCAGGAGGCGTCGAACTCCTCACCGGTGGAGAAGGCCACACCCACGTAGTGGACGCTGACGAAGTTCCCGGCCTTGGCCTCGGCGCCGTCGCCTTCCCAGATCTCCTTGATCTCCAGGTCCTTCGGCGGCTCGCCGCCCGGGAAGTCGATCTCGGGCTTCTCGATGCTCACGGTCTACATGCTCCTCGAATGATGAACGGGCAACCGGGACAGTCTTACACCTTCGCCAGGATGTCCATCACGAAGACCAGGGTGGAGTTCTTCGGGATGCCCTGCTGCTCCTGGTCGCCGAACGCCTGGTCGGGCGGGAGGACCAGCAGCACCCGGCTGCCGATCTTCTTGCCGACCGGGCCGTCCTTGAGGCCCTTGACCTGAAGGTTGGCGAGGCTGAGCGTCTCGGTCATGTCGTTCCCGTACGTGCCGCCGAACTTCTGGCCGCCGTCCCACAGGAACGCGTCGTACTTCACGACGATGTCGTCCTTGTCGGTCACGGCGGGGCCCGTGCCCTCGATCACGTACTCCGAGACCAGCTTCTTCGGCGCGGCGCCCCCCTTAGGGAAGGTCACCGAGGGCGCCTTGCCGTCGGTGTTCACCCCGACCTTCGGCAGGGCGGCGTCCCGCTGCGGGACCTCCACGCCCTTGGCGGCGGCCGGGATGCTGGTGCCCTTGACGATGTCCATGACGAAGACCAGGGTGGCGTTGGCCTTGATCTCACCGCGCGCGGTGTCGCCGTACGCCAGGTTCGGCGGGATGGACACCTCCAGCCTGCTGCCGATCTTCTGGCCGTCGAGCGCCTTCTGCCAGCCCTCGATGACCCCGCCGCCGCCGATGTTGACGGGGAAGAGCTGGCCCTTGCCGAAGCTGGTGTCGAACGGCTCGGACTCGTCCCACTCCTGGCCGTAGTAGTTGACCTGCGCGTGGTCGCCCTTCTTCAAGGTCGCTCCGGTGCCGGCGCTGATGACCTCGATCTTCAGCTCCTTCGGCGCGGCGCCCTCCCCCTTGGCGAGGGTGGGCTTCTCCCCGAACTTCGCCCCGGCGGTGATGGCGGGCAGTCCGCCCTTGGACGAGATGGAGTCGGAGCCCTTGTCGTCGTCGCTGCCGCACGCCGCTGTCGACAGCAGGAGCGCGGGGACGACGAGGAGGCCGGTCACGGCCCGGAGGGCGGCAGGTCGACGCACGTGTTCCTCAGATCTCAGATGGTCATGGTGAAGAGTCCCGGACACTCTAGGGCGTGCCTCGGGCCCCGCACGAAGAACGTACGGGGCCCGAGCCGCGTTCCACCTTTTGGTGGGACGCGGAACACTCCGCCGTCGCCGCGGCGGCGTACCGGTCACATTCCGGCGATCAGCTTCTCCACCCGGTCGTCCACCGAACGGAACGGGTCCTTGCAGAGCACGGTCCGCTGCGCCTGGTCGTTCAGCTTGAGATGCACCCAGTCGACGGTGAAGTCGCGGCGCTGCTCCTGCGCGCGCCGGATGAAGTCGCCGCGCAGCCGGGCCCGGGTGGTCTGCGGGGGCACCGACTTGCCCTCGAAGATCTTGAGGTCGTTGCAGATCCGGGCCGCCCGCCCCTTGCGCTCCAGCAGGTAGTAGAGCCCCCGGCGGCGGTGGATGTCGTGGTACGCGAGATCTATCTGGGCGACCCTGGGGTGCGACATGGTCATCTGGTGCTTGGCCCGGTACTGCTCGATCAGCTGGTACTTCATGACCCAGTCGATCTCGGTGGAGATCCGGTCCAGGTCCTGGGCGTCGATCGCGTCGAGGGTCCGCCCCCACAGTTCGAGCACCTGCTCGACGGTGCCGGTCCGGATGCCGCGCCGGTCCACGAAGTCGACGGCCTTCTCGTAGTACTCCCGCTGCACCTCCAGTGCCGACGCCTCCCGGCCGCTGGCGAGCCGGACCTTCCGCTGGCCGGTGATGTCATGGCTGACCTCGCGGATCGCCCGGATCGGGTTCTCCAGGGTCAGATCGCGCATCACCGTACCCGCCTCGATCATGCGGAGTACCAGGTCCGTCGCGCCGACCTTGAGGAGCATCGTCGTCTCGGACATGTTGGAGTCGCCGACGATCACATGGAGCCTGCGGTAGCGCTCGGCGTCGGCGTGCGGCTCGTCCCGGGTGTTGATGATCGGGCGCGAGCGGGTGGTGGCGGAGCTGACACCCTCCCAGATGTGCTCGGCGCGCTGGCTGACGCAGTAGACCGCGCCGCGCGGGGTCTGCAGCACCTTGCCCGCGCCGCACAGCAGCTGACGGGTGACCAGGAACGGGATCAGGATGTCCGCGAGCCGGGAGAACTCCCCGTGCCGGGCGACCAGATAGTTCTCGTGGCAGCCGTAGGAGTTTCCCGCCGAATCGGTGTTGTTCTTGAAGAGATAGACGTCGCCCGCGATCCCCTCCTCGTGCAGGCGGCGTTCGGCGTCGACGAGCAGACCTTCGAGAATGCGCTCGCCCGCCTTGTCGTGCGTGACCAGTTCGGTCACGTTGTCGCATTCCGGTGTCGCGTATTCCGGATGCGATCCCACGTCGAGGTAGAGGCGGGCGCCGTTCCGCAGGAAGACATTGCTGCTGCGGCCCCATGACACGACACGGCGGAAGAGGTAGCGCGCCACTTCGTCAGGTGACAGCCGGCGCTGTCCCCTGAATGTGCACGTGACGCCGTACTCGTTCTCCAGCCCGAAAATGCGGCGGTCCATGTCTGAACATTACGCCTCACGCCCGGTGCTGAAACCGGGTTCGGCCGCACCGTTGCGATCATTTTCCCCCGGGCCCGGCCGCCCGGCGGCGCCCGGAGCGCCGGGACCGGGTACCGGGACGGCCCGGGGCAGGGGTGCCTTCAGCACTCCCCCGGTCGCCGTCAGGACCAGCAGGGCGGCCACCCCGCCGGCCCCGGCGACCGCGAAGCTCCACGCGGTGCCCGCGCCGTCCACCACCGGTCCGGTGACGGCGGTCCCGGCCGCCGCGCCCACCCCGAAGGCGGTCACCAGCCAGGAGAACGCCTCGGTCACGGTCCCCCTCGGGGCGTGCCGGTCGACCACGACGAAGGAGCAGGCGAGCGCGGGGGCGAGGAAGAGCCCGGAGAGCGCCGCGAGCGCCAGCATCGGCAGCGGTCCCGGGGTGAGCGCCAGCGGCAGATAGCCGAGTGCCAGCAGGGCGACGATCACCCGGAGCCGGTTCTCGGGCGGCCCGGCCCACCGCCGGGCGCCGTACCCGACGCCGCCGACCAGCGCGCCGAAGCTCAGGGCGGCGAGCAGCCAGCCGTAGAGCTCGTCCCGGCCGTGGTCGTCGGCGTAGGAGACCCCGGCGACGGTGATCGAGCCGAGGGCGAGTCCGACGAAGAAGAAGGAGCCGAAGAGCGCCAGCAGTCCCGGGGAGCGCAGGGCGCCCAGCCAGTGCGCCTCGCGGGGCGCGGACCGCCAGGTCCTGGAGGGCTCACTGGCCACGACCGCCAGCGCGCCCAGTACGCCCACAACGTTGATCACCACCAGCGCCGCGGCCTCCGAGTGGACCGCGACGAGCAGGGTGACCAGCAGCGGCCCCACCGTGAACATGACCTCCTGGGCCACCGCGTCCAGCGCGTACGCCCGGTGGACGTGGTCCTCCCGTTTCAGCACGCTCGGCCAGAGCGCCCGCAGCCCGCCCTCCAGCGGCGGGGTGAAGAGTCCGGCCACGGCGACCGCGGCGAAGGCGACCGGGAGTACGCCGATCCCGGCCACCGCCAGCAGCACCATCCCGAGCGCGGAGACCACGGCCGCGGGCAGCTGTACCCGGGGCTGTCCGTGCAGGTCGACGGCCCGGCCCAGCAGGGGCTGTCCGACGGCTGTGGTGAGGCCGTAGACCGCGGCGAGCGCCCCGGCGAGGGTGTAGCCACCGCCCTCCGCCCGGGTGAACAGCACGATGGCGACCGGCCCGGTCGCCGCGGGCAGCCGGCCGACCAGGGTGCCGGTGAGCAGTCGCGCCGCGTACGGCGCCCTCAGTACCTCGGTGTATCCCGTGGCCCCCGCGCCCTCGGTGACCTCGGTGGTCCCGCCCCCCGCGCCCATGGCGCTCCTTCCCCTCCGCGTCGGCGGAGTGTTACGTATAACTGACGGGGTTATACGTATCATGCCCCCGGCGCGCCGGTCCACGGCTTTCCGGACAACCTCGCCCCCCGGCCCCCGGACGGGCCGCCCTGAACGGCGGCGCTATGTTGAGGGCGCTCCACCACGCCCCGAGAAAGGCACCCATGGCAGACGGCCAGGCCGACCGCACCGCCGCGCCCTCCGGTATCGCCGCACCCCGGCCCACCAGCCGGGATGTCGCGCGGGCCGCCGGGGTCTCCCAGGCGACGGTCTCCCTGGTCCTCGGCGGCAAGTGGCGCGGCCGGGTCTCGGAGCGGACCGCCGACGCGGTACGCGACGCCGCGCGGGAACTCGGCTACCGCCCCAATCTCGCGGCCCGCAACCTCCGGCTCGGCCGGACCCGTACGGCGCTGCTGGTGGTCCCGGCCCTCACCAACGAGTTCTTCGCCTGGGTCTACACCGGTGCCGCGTCGGTCGCCGCCGAACGCGGCTTCGGCGTGGTCGTCTATCCCGCCCCCGACGTCAACGGACGGGCCAGGGACCCCTTCGGCTCGGCCCGGGCCGCCCTCGACGGGGTGATCGCCTCGTCGATGGCGACCGAGGTCCTGGGCGCGCTGCACTCCTCCGGGCTGCCGCTGGTGATGCTGGACAGCGACCCCGCCGACGGCACCGCGGCGGCCCAGATCAATGTCGACATCGCGGACGGGATGCGCCGGGTCGCCGGGCATCTGCTCGCCCTCGGCCACCGCCGGTTCCTCCATCTGGCCTCGTCGGTACGGTCCTGGACCTTCGACGTCCGGGCCCGGGCCCTGGCCGAGACACTGGCCGCCGCCCCGGACGCCTCGGTCCGGACCGTGCGTACGGAACTGGCGGTCGATCCGGCCCGCGCGGCGGCCGAGGCGGCGCTCGGCGGCCCGGATCCGCTGCCGACCGCGATCGTCTGCGACAGCGACATGATCGCCGCCGGTGCCTGCAAGGCCGTACGGCGCCGGGGGCTGCGGGTCCCCGACCACGTCTCGGTCACCGGCTTCGACGATCTGACCCTGGCCACGGCCCTGGAACCGGAGCTGACAACCGTGGCACTGCCCGCCGAACGGGTCGGCGAGCGCGGGATGACGGCCCTGATCGCCGCCATCGACGGCGGGGCGCCCCCGGTCGGCGACCTCCCGGTCCGGCTGGTCACCCGGGGCTCCACCGCCCCGCCGCCGAGGCGCTGAGCACCGGCTCCGTCCGGATCCGTACGATCGTGTCTCAGCTCCGTGTCCACCCGGTTGCGGAGGTCTTCCGGCCCTTGAGGGCCGGACGGGCGCATGCCACGATCACGATCATGACGAGCCCGGCGGAGACATCCATCGACGCCGTCCCGGCCGGGACGGTGGCCACCGCACCGGGCCCGGTCCTGCCGGAACCGGGCGAACGGCTCTCGGTACGGCGCGAGGACCGGCTGGAGGTCTACGGCTCCGGGGCCTTCCTCGGCGGCGGGGAGCCGCTGCACTGCGTGGACGTCCCGGCCGAGACCCCCGCGGCGCCCCTGGACGACGGTGCCGTACTCGCCGAACCGGACCGGATACGGGCCGTCGGCGGCGACGGCGCCACCCGCTGGGAGCTGCCGCATCCACCGTGGCGGGGCGGCCTCGGCGCCCCCCGGGCACCCGGCGTCCCGTCGGTCAGTCCGGACGGCGCGCTGGTCGGTGTGGTCGTCCCCGCCCTGGCCGAGGAGCCCGGCCATCAGGTGCTCTTCCGGGACGAGCGGACCCGGCTGCGGTACGGCCGGGACGTGCTGCTGCTGGTGGAGGCGGCCAACGGCCGGGTCCGGGCCAGCCGCCCGGTGAACAGCTGCGCCTCCGTGGTCACCCAGCGCTGGCACCCCGGCGGACGGCTGCTGGCCCTCTCCTGCTGGACGGCCTGGTACTCCTGGTCGACCTGGTGGGTGGCGCCCCGCCGGGACGGTCTCCATCTGCGTGGCAGCGCCCGGATGCGGGAGGTCGTCGGCTTCGTCCCCGGCTCGTCCCGGGCCCTGACCCTGCGCCGCGCGGAGCGGCTCGCGCCCGGCGACGACCGGGACGAACTGGCCGCCCACACCATCGGTACCGACGAACCGGTGGCCCTGTACGACCTGGCGGCCCTGACCGGACCGGAACCGGCCCCCGGGGAGGGCGCCCACCCGGGGGAGAGCGAGGCGGTCTTCGAGGACGCGCATCTGCTGGACGCCCGGCACGTCCTGGTCACGGCCCGGCACCAGCCGCCGGGCCGCCGTCCCGCGCCCCGGCACTGGCTCTGCGATACCGCCACCCTGCGCCCGCTGGGCCGGATGCGCTATCCGGAACCGCCGGGCCCGGTCACCCCGCTCGGCGACGGCACCTGGCTCACCGAGGGCGCCCGGGGCTTCCACCGCTGGTCGCTGCCGGCCGGGGGCTGACGGTCCGCGAACCGGGCTCCCGGGATGCTCCGCCGGTGGCGGAACACCCCGGGCCCGAGTGGAAAAGCCGCTGTCCTACGTCTCCGAGCCCTCGCCGGACTCCTCGGTGTCCGCCTCGGCCGTCCCCGCCTCGGTTCCGGCCCCCTCCTCGTCCAGCAGCCGGGCCAGCTGGCCGCCCACGATCCGCTTGAACTTCCGCTTCTGCGGGCGGGTACGGTCGAGGACCGCGACCTCCAGCCGGTCCGCGGGGATCTCCCGCTCATTGCCGTTGGTCTGGTTGGAGAGCGCCTGGACCGCCAGTCTCAACGCCGCCGACAGGGACATCCCGTCGTCGTGCCGCTGGTCCAGATAGGTACTGATCTGCTCGGCGTTGCCGCCGACCGCGACCGAGCCGTGCTCGTCCACGATCGAGCCGTCGTGCGGCAGCCGGTAGATCTGGTCGCCGTCGGCGGTGTCACCGACCTCGGCGACCACCAATTCCACCTCGTACGGCTTCTCGGCCTGGCTGGAGAAGATGGTGCCCAGGGTCTGGGCGTAGACATTCGCCAGTCCGCGGGCGGTCACATCGTCGCGGTCGTAGGTGTAGCCGCGCAGATCGGCATAGCGCACCCCGCCGATCCGCAGATTCTCGTACTCGTTGTACTTTCCGGCCGCCGCGAATCCGATGCGGTCGTAGATCTCACTGAATTTGTGCAGCGCGCGGGACGGATTCTCCCCGACGAACACGATGCCGTCGGCATACTGCAGCACCACGAGGCTGCGGCCGCGGGCGATGCCCTTACGGGCGTATTCCGCCCGGTCCTGCATGGCCTGGGCGGGCGAGACGTAGAACGGTGTCGTCACCGGCTATCCGACCCTTCTTTCCAAAATTCTGCCAGAAGTCTTGTCAGGTAGGGAGGCATCACAGCAGCGCGGCGCGCGGACCGTCCGGCTGCTCCAGCCGGTGCTGTACGACCGAGTGGGCCACCTCCGAGGACTGCTCCCCGGTCAGGCGGTGGACGCCCTCGTCGGTGATGACCACGACGATCGGATAGATCCGGCGCGCCACGTCCGGGCCACCGGTGGCCGAGTCGTCGTCCGCGGCGTCGTAGAGCGCCTGGACGACCAGGGTGACGGCCTGTTCCTGCGTCAGGTCGTCGCGGTAGAGCTTCTTCAGCGAGCCGCGGGCGAAGACGGAACCGGAGCCGGTGGCGGTGAAGCCCTGCTCCTCGAAGCGCCCGCCGGTGACGTCGTACGAGAAGATCCGGCCGCGGCCGCGGTCGACGTCGTACCCGGCGAAGAGCGGCACCACGGCCAGGCCCTGCATGGCCATGCCGAGATTGCCGCGGATCATGGTGGAGAGCCGGTTGGCCTTGCCCTCCAGGGAGAGCTGGGCGCCCTCGACCTTCTCGAAGTGCTCCAGCTCCAGCTGGAACAGCTTGACCATCTCCACCGCGAGTCCGGCGGTGCCCGCGATGCCCACGGCCGAGTACTCGTCGGCCGGGAAGACCTTCTCCATGTCGCGCTGCGAGATCATGTTGCCCATGGTGGCCCGCCGGTCACCGGCGATCACCACACCGCCCTCGAACGTGACCGCGACGATCGTGGTGCCGTGCGGGGCCTCGAAGGTCCCCTTCACCACGGGCAGCGCCCGGTTGCCCGGCAGCAGCTCCGGGGAGTGCTCGCCGAGGAAATCCATGAACGACGACGAGCCGGGCGTCAGGAAGGCTGCCGGCAGACGCCCGGTGTTACGTGAATTGGCTTCCACGCGATTCCTTCCGGGTAGGCGGCGGCCCGGCTCGGGAGCGCGGGCCGATCTTACGAACTGTGCACGGACATTACCCGCGCGGTGACCGGTCATCCGCCCCGGTGCCCCGATTTCGCCGCGGGCGGGGGCAGGGGGGCGGACGTCCGGCGCTCCCGGGGGAGCCGAGTGGCTACTCGCCGCCCTTCTGCACGAAGGACCGGACGAAGTCCTCCGCGTTCTCCTCGAGCACGTCGTCGATCTCGTCCAGGACGGAGTCGACGTCGTCGGAGAGCTTCTCCTGCCGCTCCCGGAGCTCCTCGGACGCCTGCGCGTCCTGGGTCTGCTCCTCGACCTCCTCCGTGGAACGCGTGGCCTTCTGCTGTCCGCCGCCGGTGTCCTTGGTCGCCATGTCCCTCACCCCGCTCGGTTAGCCCTGACGTGAGTCCGGTCCGGTTCATGATCGGACGCTACCCAGACACTACAAGGAGCGTCCGACAACGGCCCCGCACTTTCTCAACGCCGGGGGGCCTCCACTGTCATTCCGTGTCCCGCTGTCCTTCCGTGATCCACCGTTCCCGTGATGATGCCCGGGCCGGCCGTCTTCACCCCTGTCCGGGACCGCGGGATCAGCCGCCGGACAACACTCTGACCAGGTCCTCCGCCGTACGGCAGCGGTCCAGCAGGTCCTTGACGTGGCTACGGGTGCCCCGCAGCGGCTCCAGGGTGGGGACCCGCTGGAGGGAGTCCCGGCCGGGCAGGTCGAAGATGACCGAATCCCAGCTCGCCGCGGCCACGTCGTCCGCGTACTGCTCCAGACAGCGGCCCCGGAAGTAGGCCCGGGTGTCCTCGGGCGGCTTGCTCTGGGCCCGTACCACGTCCTCCTCGGCCAGCAGCCGTTTCATCCGGCCGCGGGCCGCCAGCCGGTTGTACAGCCCCTTCTCGGGGCGTACGTCGGCGTACTGGAGGTCCACCAGATGGAGCCGGGCCGCGTCCCAGTCGAGGCCGTCCCGGCGGCGGTAGCCCTCCATCAGCTCCTTCTTGGCCACCCAGTCCAGCTCGCCGGCGAGGCTCATCGGATCGTTCTCCAGCCGGTGGAGGGTGTCCTCCCAGCGGATCAGCACGTCCTTGGTCTGCTCGTCGGCGTCCGCGCCGAACCGCTCGTCGACGTACTTCCTGGCCAGCTCGTAGTACTCCATCTGGAGCTGGACCGCGGTGAGCGTCCGGCCGCTGCGGAGCGTGACGAGCCGCTTCAGATCCGGATCGTGCGAGATCTGGTGCAGGGTGCGGACCGGCTGCTCCACCGCCAGGTCGACGGTGATGAAGCCGTCCTCGATCATGGAGAGCACCAGTGCCGTGGTGCCCAGCTTGAGATAGGTGGAGATCTCCGAGAGATTGGCGTCGCCGATGATCACATGGAGCCTGCGGTACTTCTCGGCGTCCGAGTGCGGCTCGTCCCGGGTGTTGATGATGGGGCGCTTGAGGGTGGTCTCCAGACCGACCTCGACCTCGAAGTAGTCCGCCCGCTGACTGATCTGGAAGCCGTGGTCGTGGCCGTCCTGGCCGATCCCGACCCGGCCGGCGCCGGTGACCACCTGGCGGCAGACGAAGAACGGCGTCAGATGGCGCACGATGTCCGAGAAGGGGGTCTCCCGCTTCATCAGATAGTTCTCGTGGGTGCCGTAGGACGCGCCCTTGTTGTCGGTGTTGTTCTTGTAGAGGTGGATGGGCTGGGCGCCGGGCAGCCGGGCGGCGCGTTCCGCGGCGGCGGCCATGATCCGCTCCCCCGCCTTGTCCCACAGCACCGCGTCCCGGGGGTTGGTGACCTCGGGGGAGCTGTACTCGGGATGGGCGTGGTCGACATAGAGCCGGGCGCCGTTGGTGAGGATCACATTGGCCAGCCCGATGTCCTCGTCGGTGAGCTGGCTGGAGTCGGCGACCTCGCGGGCGAGATCGAAGCCCCGGGCGTCCCGCAGCGGATTCTCCTCCTCGAAGTCCCAGCGGGCGCGGCGCGCCCGGTGCATCGCCGCCGCGTAGGCGTTGACGATCTGGGACGAGGTGAGCATGGCATTGGCGTTCGGATGCCCAGGGACGGAGATTCCGTACTCCGTCTCGATGCCCATTACTCGCCGTACGGTCATGCGGTCCTCCTTGCCCGGCGCCGCTCCCGGCCGGGAACGGCGCTCAAGTACCGCTGGTGCTCCGGTGCGCGTGCGGTGCCCGGCCCCGCACGGCGCGACGCGGCGGTACCGACGAGCCTAGATGGCCGCCGCGCCGGCGGGGAGATCGTTTTCGTCATTGCTGTAAGTGGCCGGACGGCCGGAAAAGACACCGGCTGCGGATGCCCGGCCCGGGCATCCGCAGCCGGTGTCCGCCGTCACAGGTACTGACCGGTGTTGGCCACCGTGTCGATCGAGCGTCCGGTGTCCGCGCCCTGCTTCCCGGTGACGAGCGTCCGGATGAACACGATCCGTTCGCCCTTCTTTCCGGAGATCCGGGCCCAGTCGTCCGGGTTGGTGGTGTTGGGCAGGTCCTCGTTCTCCTTGAACTCGTCCACGCACGCCTGGAGGAGGTGGGCGACCCGCAGACCCTTCTGGTCGTGGTCGAGGAACGCCTTGATGGCCATCTTCTTGGCCCGGTCGACGATGTTCTGGATCATCGCGCCGGAGTTGAAGTCCTTGAAGTAGAGGACTTCCTTGTCACCGTTGGCATAGGTGACCTCGAGGAAGCGGTTCTCCTCCGACTCCGCGTACATCTGCTCGACCACGGACTGGATCATCGCCAGGGCCGCGGCCTCCTTGGAGCCGTTGTGCTCGGCGACGTCGTCCGCGTGGAGCGGCAGCGTCGGCGTGAGGTACTTGGCGAAGATGTCCTTCGCCGCCTCGGCGTCCGGACGCTCGATCTTGATCTTCACATCGAGCCGGCCGGGGCGCAGGATCGCGGGGTCGATCATGTCCTCGCGGTTGGAGGCGCCGATCACGATCACGTTCTCCAGGCCCTCGACGCCGTCGATCTCGGCGAGGAGCTGGGGGACGATGGTGTTCTCGACGTCGGAGCTGACCCCGGAGCCGCGGGTGCGGAACAGGGACTCCATCTCGTCGAAGAAGACGATCACGGGGGTGCCCTCGGACGCCTTCTCCCGGGCCCGCTGGAAGACCAGCCGGATGTGCCGCTCGGTCTCGCCGACGTACTTGTTGAGCAGCTCGGGACCCTTGATGTTGAGGAAGTAGCTCTTCCCCGCGGGCTGCCCGGTCACCTCGGCGACCTTCTTGGCAAGGGAATTGGCGACGGCCTTGGCGATGAGCGTCTTGCCGCAGCCGGGCGGACCGTAGAGCAGGATGCCCTTCGGCGGGCGGAGTTCGTGCTCCTTGAACAGGTCGGGGTGGAGATACGGCAGCTCGACCGCGTCCCGGATCATCTCGATCTGGCCGCCGAGGCCGCCGATCCGGTTGTAGTCGACGTCCGGGACCTCTTCGAGGACCAGCTCCTCGACCTCGCTCTTGGGCACGACCTCGTAGACATAGCCGGAGCGCGGCTCCAGCAGCAGGGCGTCGCCGGGGCGGATGGTGGCGTCCAGCAGCGGCTCGGCGAGCCGCACCACCCGCTCCTCGTCGGTGTGCCCTACCACCAGGGCGCGCTCGCCGTCCTCCAGGATCTCCTTGAGGGTGACGATGTCGCCGGCGCGTTCGAAGGCCATGGCCTCGACCACGTTGAGCGCCTCGTTGAGCATGACCTCCTGGCCGCGCCGCAGCTCGTCGAGCTCGACGCTGGGACTGACGTTCACCCGGAGCTTGCGGCCCCCGGTGAAGATGTCGCAGGTGCCGTCGTCGTTGGACTGGAGATAGACACCGAAGCCGGCCGGCGGCTGGGCGAGCCGGTCGACCTCTTCCTTGAGGGCCACGATCTGGTCGCGGGCCTCACGGAGCGTATTCGCGAGCCGTTCGTTCTGCGCGGACACTCCGGCCAGATTCGTCTGCAGCTCGACGATCCGCTCTTCGAGAATCCTCGTGTGCCGCGGAGAGTCGGCGAGCTTGCGGCGCAGGACGGCGATTTCCTGCTCGAGATAGGCGACCTGGCCGGCTGGGTCCTCAGACCCCCGCCCGGGCCGGATGCCGCGGTTGATGTCGTCGTCGTGGGCTGCCACGGTCCTCACCTCCTCCAAGGGGAGCTGGACGCTTCCTGACCCTACCTGGGCGGGTGGTGATTGAAACCCCTAGATCACAAAGACGGTCGGGGCGTGTCCGATCTTCACCCTTGCGCTCTCCCTCACGCCAGGGGGATACCCACCCAGCCCGTTCCGAAAGCGGGCGGTTGTATCGTCGGGGGTGTTCAACACCCGTCAGGGCTGGCGCGACTTGCTCGTGGACCGCCCGGCCGGATGCTTCACCCGACGCAGGAACGGCAGGAGACATGACCGTGCAGCACGAGGCCCCGTCCCCCGACGCAGCCGAGGCTCTGGAGGTCTGGATCGACCAGGACCTCTGCACCGGCGACGGGATCTGCGCCCAGTACGCCCCGGACGTCTTCGAGCTGGACATCGACGGTCTCGCCTATGTGAAGAGCGCCGAGGACGAGCTGCTGCAGGCTCCGGGGGCGACGACTCCGGTACCGCTGCCGCTGCTGCGGGACGTGGTGGACTCGGCCCGGGAGTGCCCGGGCGACTGTATTCACGTACGCCGGGTTTCGGACAGCGTCGAGGTCTACGGACCCGACGCGGAGTGACCGCCGCGGCACGCTCCGCGCCCGCGGCCGTCGGGCCGGGGGTTCAGAGCGCCGTAAGGTCCGGGCCGCCGGTGCCGCCTTCGGCGTTCTCGGTGGTACGGAGGAACTTCGCCCCGTCCCAGCGCCAGCTGACGCGCTCCTTCCGGTCGGGACAGCAGACGGGGACCTCGGGCGTCGAGTAGCCGTACAGGGTCGCGGTCACGGCCCGGCCGGTGACGGCGAGGTCGCCGACGGTGAGCCGGTCGGCGGGCGCGACGAGGGTCGCGACGACCCGGGGCCCGCCGTCCCGTGTCCCCGCCAGGACATAGATGCCCTCCGGAGGCGTTCCCGAACCCGCGGCGCACCGTCCGGCGACGACCGTTTCGGGTCCGCCGTCGCCGTCGAGGTCGCCGACGGCCTTCCGGGTCACCGTGCTCGCCGCGGTCCCGCACTCCAGCGGCAGCCGTACGGCCGCGGGGTCGGGCGCGGTCCGTCCGGGTCCGGCGCCGGATCCCCGGCCGGAGGAGGCGGTGGCGGTGGCGTCGTCCGGCTGGAGCAGGCCCGCCAGGGCGATCACGGCGGCCATCGCGGTCGCGGTGGCGACCCAGTGCAGGGGACGGGTGCGGGTGTGCGCGAGGTCGGGCAGCTCCGAATTCTGCACGCGTGAGGTCTCCTGTGGCGGCTGAGCCGACGCGGGGTCGGCACGGGTGGTGCGGGCGGGAGGGGCGGCCGGGATGGAGCCCGATCGTGCCATACGTCACAGAGGCGGGGAACAGCGGGGGCCAACACACGGGCGCCGCCGCCGGGTTCCCCCTGTGGCGGGGGAACCCGGCGGCGGCGCCGGGTCGTTGCGGTGGCGGTCAGCCCTTGTCTGCCGCGCCGTCCTTGCCGCCCCAGCCGGTGTAGTCATCGCCGTAGGCGCCCTTGGCGGGCCTGCGGCGGCGCATGGGGGGCTCGACGCCGTCGGCGAGCCGCCGGGCGGTGACGAGGAAGCCGGTGTGTCCGATCATCCGGTGATCGGGCCGGACGGCGAGACCCTCGACGTGCCAGTTGCGGATCATCGACTCCCAGGGCTGCGGCTCGGCGAAGGAGCCGATCTCCCGGATGGCCTCGACGGTCCGGGCGAGCTGGGTGGTGGTGGCGACGTAGCAGCAGAGGATGCCGCCGGGGACCAGCGCCTTGGAGACGGCCTCCAGGCACTCCCACGGCGCGAGCATGTCCAGGATGACCCGGTCGACGTCGGTGTCCGAGAGATTGTCCTGAAGGTCACCGACGGTGAGCTGCCAGGCGGGGTGGGGGCCGCCGAAGTAGCGCTCCACGTTCTGCCGGGCGATATCGGCGAAGTCGGCGCGGCGCTCGTACGAGTGCAGCATGCCGGTGTCCCCGATGGCGCGGAGCAGGAACGCGCTCAGCGAGCCCGAGCCCACGCCCGCCTCGACGACGCGGGCGCCGGCGAAGATATCGGCGAAAGCCAGGATCTGCCCCGCGTCCTTGGGGTAGACCACGGCGGCGCCGCGGGGCATGGACAGGACGTAATCGGGGAGCAGGGGGCGCAGCGCGAGGTAGGCGACGTTCCCCGTGGTACGGACAACACTGCCCTCGGGAGCACCGATCAGCTCGTCGTGCGGGAAGGAACCCTTGTGGGTGTGGAAATTCTTCCCGGCTTCGAGCGTGAAGGTGTAGTGGCGTCCCTTGGGGTCGGTGAGCTGGACCTGGTCCCCGACCTTGAAGGGCCCGCGACGGCGGGCGGCACCGGTCGGTTCGGACATGTCCCCAGCGTACCGGCCCTGGCCGAGCCCTCCGACCACGGGCTTCTTTACTTGTGGCTCGGTTCGCCTCCGAAGCGCCGGATCACCCGGGGCGACATGATCGGACTTCGAGGGCCTCACCTCCGGTGCCTCGTCCTGCCCTCGCGCCGGAGAGGCGAGTGAGCCGAAGGGGCGCGTCGTGTTCTGGAAGGAGAACGCGCGCAGGCCGCGAGGAACGAGCGGCCGAGCACGATCGACTGAAGAACACGGCTGAAGCGCCCCGGAGGCGAACCGAGCCACAAATTACTTGGTCATGGCGGCGACGAAGGCGCGTTCGACGTCGGCGGTGGAGAGGACGCCGTAGATCTCGCCGGTGTCTTCGACGACGAGGTATTCGGTCGCGGGGGTGGTGCGGAGGTGGTCGAGGAGGGATTCGCCGACGAGGTCGGCGGGCATGCGCATGCCGTCGGTGAGGGGTTGGGCGAGGCCGCCGACGGTGACCCAGGGGCGGCGGTGCTGGGGGACGCCGACGATCGCGGCTTCGCGGACGAGGGCGGTGGGTTCGCCGTGGCCGTCGACGACGACGAGTGCGCGGGCTCCGGCTTCGTTGGCGCGGCGGAGCGCTTCGGAGAGGGGGGTGTCGGCTTCGACGGGGACGGCGCGGCGGGTGAGGGTGCGGGCGGCTAGGTCGGGGAGGTGTTCCCGGAGTCTGGCGGTGCGCAGGCTGTTTCCGGCGCCGGTCCAGATGATGGCGGCGAGGATGGCGGCGAGCAGGGCGTCGGTGACGGACTGCATGCCGCCGATTTCCTGGCCGGGGGTGCCGAGGGCGCCGGAGTGGGTGAAGAGGGGGAGGCCGATGAGGACGGCGACGGCGAGGGCGCGGCCGGCCCAGGCGGCGGCGACGGTGCCGCTCATGGGCTTGCCGGTGATCTTCCAGACGACGGCGCGGAGCATCCGGCCGCCGTCGAGGGGGAGGCCGGGGAGCAGGTTGAAGATCGCCACGATGAGGTTGGAGATCATCAGTCCGGCGAGCAGGACGCCGGGTACCGTGCCGGGTTCGACGGCCCTCATGCCGAGGTAGAAGACGCCGGCGAGGACGAGGGAGAGCAGGGGTCCGACGACGGCGATGACGAATTCCCGGCCGGGGTTCTCGGACTCCTTCTCGATCTCGGAGGAGCCGCCGAAGAACTGGAGCTGGATGCGCCGGACGGGGAGTTTGTAGTGGAGGGCGGTGACGGTGTGGGCCAGTTCGTGGACGAGGACGGAGGCGTAGAACGCGACGGCGAAGAAGAGGGAGACCAGGTAGTTGAGGCCGCCCAGCTCGGGCAGGACGCGGTTGAGCTGGTCGCCGAAGACCCAGGTGATGAGTGCGGCGACGAGGAACCAGCTGGGGGCGACGTAGACGGGTACGCCGAAGGGGCGGCCCATGAGGATGCCGCCGCCGGGGCCGTCGGGCCGCTTGCGCTTGGTGTCGTCGGGCTCCGGGGGTGTGCCGTGGCCGCCGGACGCGGCGCGTGAGCGCTCGTGGCCCGAGCCGTTCGTCGGGTCGTGGTCGTTCACGGGGTCCCTTCGTCGCGAGATCGCCGGTGGACCTCTACTTCGATCATCTCTCGCTCGATGATTCGATGCGTGAATGCTTCGATCATGCAGTGCCCGGTCCTGTGACGTCGATGGTATTGCGCTCGCTGTCAGTGGCGGGCCGTAGGGTCTGCGTCATGAGTACGAGTCAGGCCACCTCCGGGGAGAGCTCGGGCACCGCGGTGTCCGTGTCGCCGCCGACGTCGCTGTCGCCGTCGCGGGCGAGTGACTTCATGCAGTGTCCTTTGTTGTACCGGTTCCGGGTGATCGACCGGCTGCCGGAGAAGCCGAGTGCGGCGGCTACCCGGGGGACGCTGGTGCATGCGGTGCTGGAGCGGCTTTTCGACGCCCCGGCGGCGGAGCGTACGGTTCCGCGGGCTCGGGGGCTGGTTCCGGGGCAGTGGCGGCGGCTGCTGGAGGGCCGTCCCGAGCTGGGTGAGCTGTTCGCCGACGACGAGGGCGGTGAGCGGCTGGCGCGCTGGCTGGGTGAGGCGGAGTCGCTGGTGGAGCGGTGGTTCGGGCTGGAGGATCCGACGCGGTTGGAGCCGGCGGAGCGGGAGCTGTTCGTCGAGGCGGAGCTGGATTCGGGGCTGCGGCTGCGCGGGGTGATCGACCGGGTGGATGTGGCGCCGACGGGTGAGGTGCGGATCGTCGATTACAAGACGGGGAAGGCGCCGCGTCCGGAGTACGCGGAGGGCGCGCTGTTCCAGATGAAGTTCTACGCGCTGGTGGTGTGGCGGTTGCGGAGGGTGGTGCCGCGCCGGCTCCAGCTGGTGTATCTGGGGAGTGGCGATGTGATCACCTACGATCCGGTGCCGGCGGATCTGGAGCGGGTGGAGCGGAAGCTGCTGGCGTTGTGGGAGGCGATCCGGCTGGCCACCGAGACGGGTGAGTGGCGGCCGCGGCCGACGAAGCTGTGCGGCTGGTGCGACCATCAGGCGCGTTGTCCGGAGTTCGGTGGGACTCCCCCGGTGTATCCGCTGAGCGTTTCCCCGGCGGAGCCCGCCGGGGACGGTCAGGGCAGAATGGGCCCCGACCGAGTGTGAGGAGTTCCTGTGGCAATCCGCGTTCTGCTGGTCGACGATCAGCCGCTGCTGCGTACCGGCTTTCGGATGATCCTGGAGGCGGAGCAGGACATCGCGGTCGTCGGTGAGGCCGGGGACGGTCTTCAGGCGCTCGACCAGGTGCGGGCGCTGCAGCCCGATGTGGTGTTGATGGACATCCGGATGCCCCGGATGGACGGGGTGGAGGCGACCCGGCAGATCACCGGCCCGGGGCGGGACGGCCCGGCGAAGGTGCTGGTGCTGACGACGTTCGATCTCGACGAGTACGTGGTGGAGGCGCTGCGGGCGGGGGCGAGCGGTTTTCTGCTGAAGGACGCCCCGGCGAATGAGCTGGTGCAGGCGATCCGGGTGGTCGCGGCGGGTGAGGCGATGCTGGCGCCGAGTATCACCCGGCGGCTGCTGGACAAGTACGCGGGGCATCTGCCGTCGGGTGACGAGCCGGTGCCGGACACGCTGCATACGCTGACGGACCGCGAGGTCGAGGTGTTGAAGCTGGTGGCGCGGGGTTTGTCGAACGCGGAGATCGCGGCGGATCTGTTCGTCAGTGAGACGACGGTGAAGACCCATGTGGGCCATGTGCTGACGAAGCTGGGGCTGCGGGACCGGGTCCAGGCGGCGGTGTACGCGTACGAGAGCGGCCTGGTGCGCCCGGGGGCGCAGTAGTCCGGCCCGGACGGGCGGGGGAACGCCCGTCGTGGCGTGACGGGACGGTGGTACGACGGAGCGGCGGCGGGCCGGTGGGCCCGCCGCCGCTCTGCCGTCTGCGCGTCGCGCCGGTGCCGGTTACTTCGCGGCGGCCTTCAGTTCCCAGATCTGGAGGTCGGAGGTGGCGTTGAGCAGGCGCTCGACACCGCCGACGCCCTTGCGGGAGGCGACGTACTGCTTGCCCTGCCAGAGCGGCAGTACGGGGACGTCGTCGGCGACGATGTCCTGCATGGTGCTGAACGCGGCTCCGGCGGCGGTGCGGTCGGCGTGGCGGCGGGACTGCGGGATGAGGTCGCGCACCTTCTGGCTCACATAGGGCGAGTTGAGGAAGTTGTCCTTGTCGAGGAAGGGCGCGATGTAGTTGTCGGGGTCCGGGAAGTCGGGGAACCATCCCATGCCGTAGACGGGGTAGTCGCCGCGCTTCTGGGCGGCGCGGAACGAGGCCCACTCGGTGCCCTTGATGGACGCCGAGAAGAGCTTGGAGTCGTTGAGCTGCTTCCGCAGCACCTCGAACTCCTTGGCGGTTCCGGCACCGTAGCGGTCGGTGGTGTAGTGCAGGTCGATCTCGACCGGGGTGCTGATGTCGGCGTCGGCGAGGATCTTGCGGGCCTTCTTGACGCTGGGCTCGCCGTACTCGTTGTAGAAGGAGTTCTTGTGCCCGCCGATGGTGGCGGGGATCAGCGAGTACAGGGGCTCGGCGGTGGCGCCGTAGACCTGTCCGGCGATCTGGCCTCGGTCGATGACGGCCGCCATCGCCTGCCGTACCGCCTTGTCCTTCACCTGGGGGGCGTCGGTGTTGAAGGCGAGGTAGCGGATGGAGACGCCCGGCATCTCGACGAGTTCGGTGTCCTTGGGCGGATTCTCGGTGAAGTTCCTGATCTGCTCCGGGGACATCTCCCGGGTCATGACGTCGATCTCGCCCTTCTCCAGCGCCTGGCCCATGGCGGCGGCGTCGGGGTAGACGCGCATCTCAACCTTCTGGTTGGAGACCTTGATGCCGCCGCGGTAGGAGTCGTTGCGGGTGAAGGTGACCTTGCTGATCCGGTCGTTCTCGGTCTCGGCCTTCATGGTGTACGGGCCGGAGCCGTCGACCTGGAAGCCGCTGCGGAGCTTGTCCGCCCGGTAGTTCTTCTTGCTGACGATGCTCGCGGCGGGCGTGGAGAGCTTGTACGGGAAGGTGGCGTCCGGGGTCGAGAGGTGGAAGACGACCTCCTTGTCGCCCTTGGTCTCGATGGTGTCCACGGTGGAGAGGAGTGCGGCGACGCCGTCGTCGGAGTCGATGCCCAGGACCCGCTCGATGGAGAACTTGACGTCCTCGGCGGTGACCGCGGAGCCGTCGGCGAACTTCAGCCCGTCGCGGAGCTTGCAGCGGAAGCTCTGGCTGGAGTTGTCGGTGAAGGCGCAGGACTGGGCGGCCTCGGGCGAGGGCAGGCCGCCGCTCTGCGGGGTCCGCATCAGGGTCTGGAGGCTGGGCCGGAGGACGTTCCAGGCGCCGGTGTCGTACGCGTGCGCCGGGTCGAGGGGTGCCGGGTTGTCCTTGCCGCCCGCGATCTGGTCCGTGGTGCCCACGACGATGGTTCCCCCGCCCGAGGAGTCGCCCTTGGAGCCGCCGCAGGCGACGAGCGCGGGCGCGAGCAGGCCGACCACGGCCGGCAGCACCAAAGTCTTACGGTTCATCCTGGGCGTTCTCCTCATCCGGCACTGGGTACTTCGTGCGAGGAGTCCCACCGCGTCGCCCGTTCGGGGCGGTTGGACCGTCCGGGAACCCGGAAGGACCGGCCCCAGGGTGCGCGACGGTTGGACGACCGCCGGGGCGTGTCGGTGGTGCGGCGAGGACTCGCGAAGACATTAGTCGGCGGTGCCGGGAGGGGTTGACGGGGCCGTTCGGGGGCCGTAATCGCTGAGTGACCGGTCATATCCCGGCCGCGATTCCCGCCCCGGGGAATGATTCGTACAGGTCTTCACCAATGCGGACACATGGAGCGGCGACGGCCCGCCGCGGGGCGGCGGGCCGGGGCTAGTCCAGTAGGCGCCGGGTGAGGAATGTCACGCGGGAAAACTTATCGGATCGCGGCTCTCGGTGACGGCGGATCAGGTGCCGGATCCGGCCATCAGCGCCCGGAGAAAGCGCAGGTCGACGCCTTCCAGCGACTCCACGACGACCCGGCCTTCGGCAGGGGCGATCGGGGCCACGGAGGGCACGGCGACCACCCGGCAGCCCGCCGCCTCGGCGGAGGCCACCCCGGTCGCGGTGTCCTCGACGACGGCGCAGTGGGCGGGCGCCACGCCCAGGCCCTCGGCGGCCAGCAGATACGGGTCGGGGTGCGGCTTGGTGCGCGGGACCTCGTCACCGGCGACGGAGAGCGCGAACTCGTGCGGCAGGGACTCCAGGACCCGGTCGATGATGCGCCGGTGGGAGGCGGAGACCAGGGCGGTGGGCAGCCCGGCGGCGGCCAGTTCGGCCAGCAGGCGCCGTACGCCCGGCATCAGCGGCACGCCTTCGCTGATCCGCTTCTCGAAGGCGTCGTTGAGCCGTCCGGTCAGCTCGGGGAGGGTGATGTCGGCGCCGGTGACCTCGATCAGATAGCCGGCGCTGCGGGTCATCGGGCCGCCGACGACCACCTCGCGCCAGGCGTCGTCCAGCCGGTGTCCCAGCTCGGCGAAGACCCGTACCTCCGCGTCCCACCAGAAACCCTCCGTGTCCACGAGGGTGCCGTCCATGTCCAGCAGTACGGCGCCGAGGGCCGCCCCGTCCGCCGTACGGGTGAGGGACGTGGGGATCGCGCTGGTCATCGGCGTACCTCCGGAGGGACGAGAAGGCCGGCCGCCTCTCCCCCTCGGCTTCCCCGCTGGGGCAGGCGACCGGCCTGCGTTGGACCGACAAGTGTACGACCCGGACGGCGCGGGCGCCGGTGGTTTGTCCACCGGCACCCGCCGTCGGTGTGATGATCCGACTACCGCGCGTTGAAGTACTTGGCTTCCGGGTGGTGGATCACGATGGCGTCCGTCGACTGCTCGGGATGGAGCTGGAACTCCTCGGAGAGCTGGACGCCGATCCGCTCCGGCCGCAGCAGCTCGGCGATCTTGGCCCGGTCCTCCAGGTCGGGGCAGGCCCCGTAGCCGAGGGAGAACCGCGCGCCGCGGTACTTGAGGGCGAACATGTCCTCCACGGCGTCGGGGTCCTCGCCGCCGAAGCCGAGTTCGGCCCGGACCCGGGCGTGCCAGTACTCGGCGAGCGCCTCGGCGAGCTGGACGGAGAGTCCGTGCAGCTCCAGATAGTCGCGGTAGGCGTCACCCGCGAAGAGTTCGGCGGTGGCCTCCCCGATCTTCGAGCCGACGGTGACGACCTGGAAGCCGACGACGTCCCGCTCCCCCGAGTCCTCGGGGCGGAAGAAGTCGGCCAGACAGAGCCTGCGGCCCCGGCGCTGCCGGGGGAAGGTGAACCGGGTGCGCTCCGAGCCGTCCTCGTTGAGCACGATCAGGTCGTCGCCCTTGGAGACGCAGGGGAAGTAGCCGTAGACGACGGCGGCTTCGAGCAGATTACGGGTGTGGAGCTGCTCCAGCAGGCCGCGGAGGCGGGGCCGGCCCTCGCTCTCCACCAGCTCCTCGTAGCCGGGTCCGTCGCCGGCCCGGCTCTGCTTGAGGCCCCACTGGCCCTTGAAGAGGGCGCCCTCGTCGAGCCAGGAGGCGTACTCCTTGAGCTGGATGCCCTTGATGACCCGGGTGCCCCAGAACGGCGGCTCCGGTACGGGGTTGTCGACGGAGACGTCGGAGCGTACGGCGCCCTCCTCGGGGCGCTCGTCGGCGGTGACGGCGGGCGCGGCGGCCCGGACCCGGCGCTGCCTCAGTTCGGGCAGCGCGGCGCCGGGGACGCCGCGCTTGACGCCGATCAGGGCGTCCATCAGCCGCAGGCCCTCGAAGGCGTCCCGGGCGTAGCGGACCTCGCCCTCGTACAGCTCGTGCAGGTCCTGTTCGACATAGGCGCGGGTGAGGGCGGCACCGCCGAGGATCACGGGGTAGTCCGCCGCGATCTTCCGCTGGTTCATCTCCTCCAGGTTCTCCTTCATGATCACCGTGGATTTGACCAGCAGTCCGGACATCCCGATGACATCGGCCCGGTGCTCCTCGGCGGCCTCCAGGATCGCCGAGACGGGCTGCTTGATGCCCAGGTTGACGACGTTGTAGCCGTTGTTGGAGAGGATGATGTCGACGAGGTTCTTGCCGATGTCGTGGACGTCGCCGCGGACGGTGGCGAGCACGATGGTGCCCTTGCCCTCGGCGTCCGACTTCTCCATGTGCGGCTCCAGATAGGCCACCGCGTTCTTCATGACCTCGGCGGACTGGAGGACGAACGGGAGCTGCATCTGGCCGGAGCCGAAGAGTTCGCCGACGACCTTCATGCCCTCCAGCAGGGTCTCGTTGACGATGTCGAGGGCGGGCCGTTCGGCCAGCGCCTCGTCGAGGTCGGTCTCCAGGCCGTTCTTCTCGCCGTCGATGATCCGGCGCTGGAGCCGCTCGTCCAGCGGGAGGGCGAGCAGTTCCTCGGCCTTGCCCGCCTTCAGGGACTTGGTGTCGACGCCCTCGAACAGCTCCATCAGCCGCTGGAGCGGGTCGTAGCCCTCGGCGCGCCGGTCGTAGATCAGATCGAGGGCGGTGGTGACCTGCTCCTCGTCGAAGCGGGCGATCGGCAGGATCTTGGAGGCGTGCACGATGGCGGAGTCGAGTCCGGCCTTGACGCACTCGTCGAGGAAGACGGAGTTCAGCAGGATCCGGGCGGCCGGGTTGAGGCCGAAGGAGATATTGGAGAGCCCGAGGGTGGTCTGGACATCGGGGTGCCGCCGCTTGAGCTCCCGGATCGCCTCGATGGTGTGGATGCCGTCGCGGCGGGATTCCTCCTGGCCGGTGCAGATGGTGAAGGTGAGGGTGTCGACGAGGATGTCGGACTCGTGGATGCCCCAGTTGCCGGTGAGGTCGGCGATCAGCCGCTGGGCGATGGCGACCTTGTTCTCGACGGTCCGGGCCTGGCCCTCCTCGTCGATGGTGAGGGCGATCAGGGCCGCGCCGTGCTCCCGGGCCAGCCGGGTGACCTGGGCGAACCGGGACTCGGGGCCGTCACCGTCCTCGTAGTTGACGGAGTTGATGACGGCCCGGCCGCCGATCTTCTCCAGCCCGGCCCGGATGACGTCGACCTCGGTGGAGTCCAGCACCACGGGGAGGGTGGAGGCGGTGGCGAACCGGCCGGCCAGTTCGGCCATGTCGGCGACGCCGTCCCGGCCCACGTAGTCGACGCAGAGGTCGAGCATGTGGGCGCCCTCGCGGATCTGATCGCGGGCCATCTCGACACAGTCGTCCCACCGGCCCGCGAGCATCGCCTCGCGGAACTTCTTGGAGCCGTTGGCGTTGGTCCGCTCGCCGATCGCCATATAGGCGGTGTCCTGCCGGAACGGGACGGTCTGGTAGAGCGACGCGGCGCCCGGCTCGGGGCTGGGGACGCGCTCGGGGGGCGTCACCCCGCGGACCCGCTCGACGACCTGGCGCAGGTGTTCGGGGGTCGTACCGCAGCAGCCGCCGATCAGCGAGAGGCCGTACTCGCGGACGAAGGTCTCCTGGGCGTCCGCGAGGCCCTCGGCGTCCAGCGGGAAGTAGGCGCCGTCCTTGCCGAGGACGGGGAGCCCGGCGTTCGGCATGCAGAGCAGCGGGATCCGGGAGTGCCGGGCGAGATAGCGCAGATGCTCGCTCATCTCCGCCGGGCCGGTGGAGCAGTTCAGCCCGATCATGTCGATGCCGAGCGGCTCCAGGGCCGTGAGGGCGGCGCCGATCTCGGAGCCGAGCAGCATGGTGCCGGTGGTCTCGAAGGCCATCGAGCAGAGCAGCGGCACCTCGGTACCGGTGGCCTCCATGGCCCGGCGGGCGCCGAGGATCGCGGCCTTGGTCTGGAGCAGGTCCTGGGTGGTCTCGACCAGCAGGGCGTCCGAGCCCCCGGCGATCAGCCCCTCGGCATTGGCCTGGAAGCCGTCGCGGAGCGCGGTGTACGGGGCGTGGCCCAGGGTGGGCAGCTTGGTACCGGGGCCGATGGAGCCGAGGACCCAGCGCTGGCCGCCGCCGCGCGCGGTGTAGGCGTCGGCGACCTCACGGGCGATCCGGGCGCCCGACTCGGAGAGTTCGTGGATCCGGTCGGCGATCTCGTACTCGCCGAGGGCGGAGTGATTGGCGCCGAAGGTGTTGGTCTCCACGCAGTCGACCCCGGCGTCGAAGTACGCCTCGTGGACCGAGCGGACGATGTCCGGCCGGGTGGCGTTGAGGACCTCGTTGCAGCCTTCCAGGTTCTGGAAGTCCTCCAGGGTCGGGTCCTGGGCCTGGAGCATGGTGCCCATCGCTCCGTCGGCGACGACGACCCGGGTGGCGAGGGCCTCCCGGAGTGCGGCGACCCGGGTCCGGCTGTCGGCGGAGGGTACGGAAGGGGTGGGCGACGAGGCCATGAACGGGCTCCCTGGGCTGCGACGGCTGTCGGCTTTGCGGCTTCCGGTGGGAAGGCGCACGGAGTCAGGGTAACCGGGCCCGGCGGGGTGCGGTCAGGGTGTCCCACGGGCCGGACGTGTTCCGGCCCCCGGCCGGGGGCCGGTCCGGGGCCGGTCCGGGGCCGGTCCGGGGGCCGGTCAAGAGGCGGCCGGGAGGCGTTCGGGGCGCTTCCCGGGGGCGGTGGAAAGGTGGTGGTGGTACGGCCGGACGGGGCGGGCGGGATCGTCCCGGCACCCGGACGGCTCAGGGGGACGTGCCGGAGGATGTCTCCCAGGTTTGTGGGGTTCTCGTGAAGCTTTCGGCCGCGAGATACTCGCACAACGGCATGCGCGGTCGGCATCGGCCGATAGTGTTCAGCATTGTCGAACAGCAGCGGGAGAGGGCCGATCCGATGGCGAAGAACATCCAGTCGCTGGAGCGCGCGGCGGCGATGCTGCGACTGCTCGCGGGCGGCGAGCGCCGCCTCGGCCTTTCCGACATCGCCTCGTCGCTCGATCTGGCGAAGGGGACCGCGCACGGCATTCTGCGCACGCTCCAGGCGGAGGGCTTCGTCGAACAGGACCCGGCGTCCGGCCGCTATCAGCTCGGTGCCGAGTTGTTGCGCCTCGGGAACAGCTATCTCGATGTCCACGAGCTGCGCGCCAGGGCCCTGGTGTGGACCGACGACCTGGCCCGCTCCAGCGGAGAGAGCGTCCATCTGGGGGTGCTCCACCAGCACGGCGTACTGATCGTCCACCATGTCTTCCGGCCCGACGACAGCCGCCAGGTACTGGAGGTGGGCGCGATGCAGCCACTGCACTCCACCGCCCTGGGCAAAGTCCTGGCCGCGTACGACCCGGTGGCCCACTCCGAGGCGGTCGAGGCGGACCGGAAGACCTTCACCCCGCTGACGGTGACCGGCCTGGACGAGTTCGAGTCCGTACTGGCCGAGACCCGGGCCCGGGGCTGGGGGGCGGACGTCGAGGAGACCTGGGAGGGCGTGGCCGCGGTGGCCGCGCCGATCCACGACCGGCGCCGGATGCCGGTGGGCGCGGTCGCCATCACGGGCGCCGTGGAACGTATCTGCGAGAACCGGCTGGGCCCGCCCGAGCTGCGCCCGGAGCTGATCACGGCGGTCCGGGAGTGCGCCAGGGCGGTCTCGCGCGATCTGGGCGCCGGACGCTTCTGACCGCGCCGGGGCCGCGCACGGCACCGGACCGGCCGTGGTGGGCGGGGCCGGTGGCCGGTCCGCCCGCCCCGGCCCCGGGCGAGTGAAGGGGCGTACGGCCCGCGACCGCCGGACGCCTTCGCGCCCCGCGCGCGTACGACCCATAAGACGCGCGTACGCGCCGTAAGCCGTACGCCGCCGGGCCGCCGGTCCGGCGCGGGAGTCCGTGGCCCCGGCCTTCCGGCCCGTACGCCCCGGGACCGCGACCTCCCGGCACCCGCGGCACCTCCGGTCGGCCGCGCCGGGCCGTCCCCGGTCCGGGCGAGGACATCGCGCGCATGGGACGATTCGGGCGCATCATCGGATGACTAAACATTTCCATAGAGTCACCACGCACCGGACCGGCCGGACCGGTGCCGTTCTTTCCGTTTTTTCCGGACCACAGGGCCCGCACCCCTTGACGGCGTGTTTACGCAGAGGAAAACTGCCGTTCATCGGTCGGCATTGTCGAACAGCTGACGGAAAATCGCGTTAGAGTGTGACTGCGCCAAGGACCGATACCGCCCGGTGGCTCCCGCCGCCGGGCGCGAGCCGCCGGAGGAGCCGGGGTTCGCCATCACTGGACCAGGACAAAGGAGTCGCGGTGTCCAGCTCCAATATCTTCATCGGCGAAGTCATCGGTACCGCCGTTCTCATCCTGCTCGGCGGCGGTGTGGTCGCAGCCGTATCGCTGAAGAAGTCCAAGGCGCGCAACGCGGGCTGGCTGGCCATCACCTTCGGGTGGGGCTTCGCCGTTATGACGGCCGTGTACATGACCAGTTCCCTGTCCGGCGCCCATCTGAACCCCGCTGTCACGCTGGGTATCGCCATCAAGGACGGCACCTGGTCGAACGTGCCCTACTACGTCGCGGGCCAGATGCTCGGCGCGATGATCGGCGCCGCCCTGGTCGTGGTCGCCTACTACGGGCAGTTCATGGCCCATCTCACCGACCCCGAGATCACCGGCGACCCCGCCGAGAAGCCCATCGAGGGCCCGCACGGCGGCGACAGGGCCGGACCGGTCCTCGGCATCTTCTCCACCGGCCCCGAGATCCGGATCGCCTGGCAGAACCTGGCCACCGAGATCCTCGGCACCGTCGTCCTCGTCCTCGCCGTGCTCACCCAGGGCCTCAACGCCGAGGGCAAGGGTCTGAGCACGCTCGGCGCACTGATCACCGCCTTCGTCGTGGTCGGTATCGGCCTCTCGCTCGGCGGTCCCACGGGCTACGCCATCAACCCGGCCCGTGACCTCGGCCCCCGGATCGTGCACTCCCTGCTCCCGCTGCCCAACAAGGGCCGCTCCGACTGGGGCTACGCCTGGATCCCCGTCCTGGGCCCGCTCGCGGGTGGCGCCCTCGCGGCGGGTATCTACGACCTGGCCTTCGCCTGAGCCGGGAGCCGAGTCCCATGACCCCGAAGACCCCCGAGATCCCCCGGCCCGCCGGGGACCCCGAGATCTCCGAGACCTCCGAGCAGGAGCACCCCGTGACCGACGCACACACCGCCGGACCGTTCATCGCCGCCATCGACCAGGGCACCACCTCCAGCCGCTGCATCGTCTTCGACAAGGACGGCCGGATCGTCTCGGTCGACCAGAAGGAGCACGAGCAGATCTTCCCCAAGCCGGGGTGGGTGGAGCACAACGCCACCGAGATCTGGGCCAATGTGCAGGAAGTGGTGGCGGGCGCCCTCGCCAAGGCCGGGATCACCCGCGACGACGTCAAGGCCATCGGCATCACCAACCAGCGCGAGACCACCCTGCTGTGGGACCGCGCCACCGGTGAGCCGGTGCACAACGCGATCGTCTGGCAGGACACCCGTACCGACTCGCTCTGCAAGGAACTGGGCCGCAACGTCGGCCAGGACCGCTTCCGCCGGGAGACCGGACTGCCGCTCGCCAGCTACTTCGCCGGACCCAAGGTCCGCTGGCTGCTCGACAACGTCCCCGGTCTGCGGGAGCGCGCCGAGCGGGGCGAGATCCTCTTCGGCACCATGGACTCCTGGGTCATCTGGAATCTGACCGGCGGCACCGACGGCGGTGTCCACGTCACCGATGTCACCAACGCCTCCCGCACCATGCTGATGAATCTGCACACCATGTCGTGGGACGACAAGATCCTCAGCTCGATGGAGATCCCGGCCGCCCTCCTCCCGGAGATCCGGTCCTCCTCCGAGGTGTACGGCGCCGCCAAGGGCGGCGTGCTCGACGGCATCCCGGTCGCCTCCGCCCTCGGTGACCAGCAGGCCGCCCTCTTCGGCCAGACCTGCTTCTCCGAGGGCGAGGCCAAGTCCACGTACGGCACCGGCACCTTCATGCTGATGAACACCGGCGGCACCCCGGTGAACTCGTACAACGGACTGCTGACCACGGTGGGCTACCAGATCGGCGACCAGGAGCCGGTCTACGCCCTGGAGGGCTCGATCGCCGTCACCGGCTCGCTCGTCCAGTGGATGCGCGACCAGATGGGGCTGATCAAGTCGGCCGCCGAGATCGAGACCCTCGCCCTCTCGGTCGAGGACAACGGCGGCGCCTATGTCGTGCCCGCCTTCTCCGGTCTCTTCGCCCCCTACTGGCGCTCCGACGCCCGGGGCGTGATCGCCGGACTCACCCGGTACGTCACCAAGGCCCACATCGCCCGCGCGGTGCTGGAGGCGACCGCCTGGCAGACCCGTGAGATCACCGACGCCATGACCAAGGACTCCGGCGTCGAACTGACCGCCCTCAAGGTCGACGGCGGTATGACCTCCAACAATCTGCTGATGCAGACCCTCGCCGACGTGCTGGACGCCCCCGTCGTCCGGCCGATGGTCGCCGAGACCACCTGCCTCGGCGCGGCCTACGCGGCCGGGCTCGCGGTCGGTTTCTGGCCCGACACCGACGCGCTTCGCGCCAACTGGCGCCGGGCCGCCGAATGGACCCCTCGCATGGACGCCGACCGGCGTCAGAGCGAATACAAGAACTGGCTCAAGGCCGTCGAGCGGACCATGGGCTGGATCGAGCACGAGGAGTAATCGAAAATGACCACCCTGCAGAGTGTCCCGGCCCTCGGGACGCACCCGGCCGCCGGCTCCCTGCCGAGCCGTGCCGAGACCCGGGACCAGCTCGCCCTCGCGACCTACGATCTCCTGGTGATCGGCGGCGGCATCCTGGGCATCTCCACCGCCTGGCATGCCGCTCAGGCCGGGCTGCGGGTGGCCCTGGTGGACGCCGGCGACTTCGCCGGCGCCACCTCCTCCGCCTCCTCCAAGCTGCTCCACGGCGGTCTGCGGTATCTGCAGACCGGGGCCGTGAAGCTGGTCGCGGAGAACCACTTCGAGCGGCGGGCGGTCTCCCGTGAGGTCGCCCCCCACCTCGCCAACCCGCTCACCTTCTATCTGCCGGTCTACAAGGGCGGCCCGCACGGCGCCGCCAAGCTCGGCGCCGGGGTCTTCGCGTACTCCGCGCTCTCCGCCTTCGGCGACGGTGTCGGCCATGTCATCAGCCCGTCGAAGGCCCGCCGGGACGTGCCCGAGCTGCGGACCGAGAATCTGAAGGCCGTCGCCGTCTACGGCGACGACCAGATGAACGACGCCCGGATGGCGCTGATGACCGTCCGCGCGGCCGCCGCCGCGGGCGCCACCGTCCTCAACCACGCCGAGGTCACCGGGCTGCGGTTCACCAAGGGCCGGGTCAGCGGGGCCGAGCTGAGGGACCGTACCGACGGCACCGAGTTCGGCGTCACCGCCCGGCTGGTACTCAACGCCACCGGCCCGTGGGTGGACCATCTGCGCCGGATGGAGGACCCGAACGCGGCCCCGTCGATCCGGCTCTCCAAGGGCGCCCACCTGGTGCTCAAGCGCACCTCGCCCTGGCGGGCGGCGCTGGCCACCCCGATCGACAAGTACCGGATCACCTTCGCCCTCCCCTGGGAGGACATGCTGCTGCTCGGCACCACCGACGAGATGTACGAGGGCGACCCCGCCGACGTCTCCGTCACCGAGAAGGACACCGCGCAGATCCTCGACGAGGCCGCCTTCTCCGTCCGCGACCAGCAGCTCTCCCGCGATCTGATCACCTACTCCTTCGCCGGTCTCCGGGTCCTGCCGGGCGGCCCCGGCGACACCTCCCAGGCCAAGCGGGAAACCGTGGTCTCCGAGGGCCGGGGCGGCATGCTCTCGGTCGCGGGCGGCAAGTGGACCACCTTCCGCCACATCGGCCGGACCATCATGAACAAGCTGGCCGCCCTGCCCGGACAGCCGCTGGCCGAGGACATGACGCCGATGTCCGGACTGCCGCGCAAGCTGCCGCTGCCCGGCATAGCCAACCCGCGGGCGGTGGAGCACCGGCTGCTGGTCGACGGCCCGGCGCCCGGCCCCCGGATGGCCGCGGACACCGCCCGGCATCTCGCCACCCACTACGGCTCCCTCGCCTTCGACATCGCCCGGCTCGCCAACGACGACCCGGCGCTGGCGGAGCGGATCCACCCCGACGCCCCGGAGATCTGGGCGCAGGTCGTCTACGCGCGCGACCACGAGTGGGCCGAGACGGCGGAGGACGTGCTGCGCCGCCGGACCACCCTGACGATCCGCGGTCTGGCCACCGACGAGATCACCGCGAAGGTGGAGGGCCTGCTGGGGCGGCGCTCCTGAGCCCCGGCCCCGGTCACCCCGATGTGGGCGGCTCCGGACGGAGCCGCCCACGTTGTACGCTCGGGCACCATCGGGCGCCCGACAGACGTCCGATGACTCACGGGACCGGCGCACCGGGGCGAGGGGGCCGTCATGGCTGTCACCGACGAGGCCATCGAGAAGATCAAGAAAATGATCGTCTCGGGCGAACTGCGCCCCGGTGACCGGCTGCCGAAGGAGAGCGAGCTGGCCGCCGCCCTCGGGCTGTCGCGCAACTCGCTGCGCGAGGCGGTCCGGGCGCTCTCCCTGATCCGGGTGCTCGACGTCCGCCAGGGCGACGGTACGTATGTCACCAGTCTCGACCCCCAGGTACTGCTGGAGGCGCTCCGTTTCGTCGTCGACGTCCACCGGGACGACACCGAACTGGAGTTCCTCGCCGTCCGCCGGATCCTGGAACCCGCGGCGACGGCGATGGCCGCGAGCCGGATCACCCCGGCCGGACTCGCGGCGCTGGCGGCGGAGCTGGACGCGCTGGGCCCCTCGCCGTCCGTGGAGGCGCTGGTCGCCGCCGACCTGGCGTTCCACCGGGGCGTCGCCCGCTGGTCGGGCAATACGGTGCTCTGCTCGCTGCTCGACGGGCTGTCCGGGGCCGCGGCCCGGGCCCGGATCCGGCGGGCGCTGGCGGTGGAGGGCGTGGCGGACCGGATCGTCGGTGAGCACCGGGCCGTCCTCGGGGCGTTGCGGGACGGGGACGCGGAGGCCGCCCGTTCCTGGGCCACGGTCCATATCGCGGGGGTGGAACAGCGGCTCCGGCAGGCCCTGTGACGGCCGGTGGGCCGTCCCCCGTAGCGCCGGTCGACCGGTAGCACTGGCTTCAGGTGGCCCCCGTTCCCGCCGGGCCGGCCGGTAAATCCCCCGGACAGCTCGGATGTATTCCCGGTGTGGTGGCGTGGCGAACGAACGGTGCCCCATTCACCCGGGCGTGCACGAGGGCTGCGGCGGCACCGCCCGCAAGCCGTAAGGTTGGGGCGTACGAGAGGGAACTTCGGAAGGAGGCACTGGGTGATCGAGCTCGAGGGGGTACCCGAGCTGATCGACCCGGTCATGGTGGCCGCGTTCGAGGGCTGGAACGACGCCGGCGACGCCGCCTCCACCGCGGTCGGGCATCTGGACCGGGAATGGAAGGGGGAGGTGTTCGCGGCGCTCGACGCCGAGGACTACTACGACTTCCAGGTCAACCGGCCCACGGTGTACATGGACGGCGGGGTACGCAAGATCACCTGGCCCACGACCCGGCTCTCGGTGGTCCGGATCGGCGGTGAGAAGCCGCGCGATCTGGTATTGGTCCGCGGTATCGAACCGTCCATGCGCTGGCGTTCGTTCTGCAACGAGATCCTCGGCTTCGCCCATGAACTGGGAGTGGAGATGGTGGTGATCCTCGGCGCGCTGCTCGGGGACACCCCGCACACCCGTCCGGTGCCGGTCAGCGGCATCACCTCGGATCCCGATCTGGCGCGGGCGATGGATCTGGAGGAGACCAGGTACGAGGGCCCGACGGGCATCGTCGGCATCCTCCAGGAGGCGTGCACGCACGCGGGGGTGCCCGCGGTGAGTCTCTGGGCGGCGGTGCCGCACTATGTGTCGCAGCCGCCGAACCCGAAGGCGACGCTGGCGCTGCTGAACCGGCTGGAGGATCTGATCGGGCTGCGGATCCCGCTGGGCGAACTCCCGGAGGACGCGCGGGCGTGGCAGTTGGGCGTGGACCAACTGGCGGCCGAGGACTCGGAGGTGGCGGAGTACGTCCAGACGCTGGAGGAGGCCCGCGACACCGCCGACCTGCCGGAGGCGTCGGGCGAGGCCATCGCCAGGGAGTTCGAGCGCTATCTGCGGCGGCGGGACGGTGGTCCCGGCGGCGCGGGCGGGCCCGGTACGGGTCCCGGAGTCGCTTCCGACTCGGGTGAGCCGGGCGCGGGCGGGCCCGGTGGTCCGGCCGCGGGCCCGTACCGGCGCGATCCGGCGTCGGGGCTCGGGCGGTCGTCGAAGGGCCGTTGGCCGAGCGGTGACGAATCGTCGGGTCCGGCGGAAGGACCCGGCGAGTCCCCGGATCCCGCGGCGGCGGAGACGCCCGACGGGGAGTCCGGCAGCGGCTCCGGCGGCGGGGGCTCCACCGGCGGCCGGAAGGCGGGAGGACCGGGGCGCAAGGGCTCCGGTACATCCGGCGGGTCCGGCACGTCGGGCAAGTCCGGTGAATCCGGCGGTTCCACCGAATCCGACGGGTCCGACCGGGCCGACGGGTCCGACGAGGACACAGCCTGAGGTGAGGTCCGCCGCTGATCCGTTCGGCGGTTTCCGGGGGTGGTACCGCGACGGGATCGCGGTACCACCCCTCGGCCGTTCACCGGCGGGCGCGTCCCGTCAGGGCCGTACCCGCCGGACCGCCACCGCGTCGTACTCGGTGTCCGGGGTCGGCGCCACGTCGAACCGCGCGTTCGGCAGATAGAGCCGGTCCCCGAACGCGGCCACCGTCGTCGGGACCCGGAACCGGGGGTCGGTGAGGGTGGCGATCTCCCGGGCCCGGGTGCCCGCCCGGTCGAGCCGGAGCACATTGACGGTGTTCAGGAACTGCTGGACCACGTAGAGGGTCCGGCCGAGCAGCAGCACACCGTCGGCGGCGGGCAGCCGCAGGCTCCCGGTGTCGATCCGCCGGGCCACCCCGGTCGCGGGATCCACCCGGACCAGGGACCCGCCGTCGAGCGACGCGTTGGTCACCACCAGGGCCCGGCCGTCGGGCGTGGTGCTGATCCCGTTGCCGGAGTAGGGCAGTCCCTGCGACCAGTCCCCGGTGAGCGGCAGTGGCTCGACGCGGTCGCCCGGCGTGCCGTCGGGGCCCAGCGGCAGCCGGAACAGGTGCGGGGTGGCCGAGTCGGTGAACCAGGCGGCGCCGGGGGTCAGGACGACGTCGTTGACGAAGGTGTTCGCGAGGCCGAGGTCGCCGTAGCGCCGTAGCTCCCGGCCCGTTCGCGCGTCGGCGACCCGGATCTCCCGGGCCTGTCCCCCGGCCAGGAAGAGCCGTCGGCCGGCCCGGTCGACCTTGAGACCGACCACCGGGTGCGCGGCGCCCTGCGGCGGGACCAGGATCTGTCCGGCGCCGGTGGCCAGGGCGACCCGCAGCACCGAGCCGTCGGCCAGGGAACCGAAGTAGGCGTACGGGCGCGACCCGATGGCGATGCCCTCGGGGCGGAAGCCGTTCGGCAACGAAAACCGGTCCGGCCAGGGCGCCCCGGATTCCGGGCTCCCGGCCGGACCGCCGCCGGGCGCGGCCCGGGCCACGGGCGCGAGCGGACCGGCCAGCGCCGCTCCGCCGACGGCGGCGGCCAGTAATCCTCTGCGCGACCAAGATCGATGCACGGGACATCCTTTCAGTGGGCGGTAACCGGCCGCCCCGGGCCGCAGCCGATCTCGCTCGTCACCGCGGCCCGAAGGGGGTGATCACACCAGAACGCCGGATCCCCGGGGGCTATTCCCCGGGGATCCGGCGTCTTTTTCCCGCGCTCTCCGGCGGGTGCGCGATGGACCGGACAGGCCGTCAGAGGCCGTCCGGGCGCGAGGTCAGAGCGCCACGCCCAGCAGGGCGTCCACGGTCCGCGAGACGAGTCCGGGCGCCCCTTCGTCCGTACCGCCCGAGGCGTGCTGCCGTTCGGCCCAGCGGTCGACGGCGACCAGCGCGGCCGGGGTGTCGAGATCGTCGGCGAGGGCGGTACGGATCTGCTCCAGCAGCTCGTCGGCGGCGGGCCCGTCGGGGCGGGACACGGCGGCCCGCCAGCGGGCCAGTCGCTCCTCGGCCGCCGTCAGCTCGGCGTCCGTCCACTCCCAGTCCGCGCGGTAGTGGTGGGCGAGGAGGGCGAGCCGGATGGCGGCCGGGTCGGTACCGGCCCGGCGCAGTGCCGAGACGAAGACCAGGTTGCCCCGGGACTTCGACATCTTCTCGCCGTCCAGCGCGACCATGCCCGCGTGGACGTAGGCGCGGGCGAAGGGGTGCTCGCCGGTGAGGGCCTGGGCGTGGGAGGCGCCCATCTCGTGGTGCGGGAAGACCAGGTCGGAGCCGCCGCCCTGGATGTCGAAGCCCATCCCCAGGTAGTCGAGGGCGATGGCGACGCACTCGATGTGCCAGCCGGGGCGGCCGGGGCCGAGGCTGCCGCCGTCCCAGTGGGGTTCGCCGTCCCGGGCGGCCAGCCACAGCATGGGGTCGACGGGGTTCTTCTTGCCGGGGCGGTCGGGGTCGCCGCCGCGTTCGGCGGAGAGCAGTCGCATCGCCTCGGCGTCGAGTCCGGAGACCTCGCCGAAGTGGGGGTCGCTCTCGACCGAGAAGTAGATGTCGCCGTCGAGTTCGTAGGCGGCCCCGGCGTCCCGGAGGCGTTCCACCAGCGGGACGATCCGGGGTATGGCCTCGACGGCGCCGATGTAGTCGCGGGGCGGGAGCATTCGCAGGGCCGTCATGTCCTCGCGGAAGAGCTTGGTCTCCCGCTCGGCGAGATGGGTCCAGTCCTCTCCGTCACGGACGGCGCGCTCCAGGAGTGGGTCGTCGATGTCGGTGACGTTCTGGACGTAGTGAACCTGTCGCTTCGTGTCGAGCCACACGCGCTGTACGAGATCGAACGCGTTGTAGGTCGCCGCGTGACCCAGGTGGGTCGCGTCGTACGGGGTGATCCCGCAGACGTAGATACGGGCGACGGGACCGGGAGCGAGGGTGACGCGCTCACCGGTCGCGGTGTCGTGAATCATGAGGTCGCGGCCCTTGCCGGGCAGGGCGGGGACCTCGGAAGCGGGCCAGGCATGCATGCCTCCGAGCCTAACCGCAGCTCCCGTACGACGGCTGCCGCGGGGGGCGGCGACCTGGGCGGGCCCGGGTGTTCTTCCCCACCCGGGCGGCCGGGAAACCCGCACTTCCGGCCGGTGGACCGGCCCGGGCGGACCGGATGCGGGAGTTCCGGGAGCGGCGGACCGGCGGCGGACCGGCACCGGGCGGGGTCGGCGCCTCGGGTCGCCTCTTGTGGATCCTGCCGGGCCGGGTGGCCGCCGGGTCAGACCGGGGGCCAGGGGATCGCGGGCCACTCCCCCGTCGGTACGGGGTGGCGGCCGGTTTCCCGGAGGGCGGCCAGCCGGGCGCGGACCGCGTCGACCTCGGCGGGGGTGATGAGTTCGGCCAGCCGGTCGGCGAGCGGGGCGCCGGGGCCCAGGGCCGCGGCGAGGCCGGCCAGGGCGGGCAGGGTGGCGGGCGGCAGGGGCTCCCCGGCCCAGCCCCACAGCAGGGTACGGAGCTTGGCGTCGGCGTTGAAGGTGACGCCGTGGTCGATGGCGTAGAGGGTGCCGTCGGTCGAGGGCAGCAGATGGCCGCCCTTGCGGTCGCCGTTGTTGATCACCGCGTCGAGGATCGCGAGCCGGCGGAGCCGTTCGTCGTCGGCGTGGACCAGGAGCGCCGTACGGCCCTCCCCCACCTGGGCGTGGCCGACGGCCTTCCAGCCGTCGCCGGGTTCGTCGCCGTCGACCAGGGCGAGCAGTCCGGCGTCGGGGTCGGCGTCGATCCAGAGCTGGACCATGCCCCGGCCGTAGGGTCCTTCGCGCAGGACGGTCGGCGGGACGAGGCCCCAGCCGAGGGCCTCGGAGACCTCGTAGGCGGCGACCTCGCGTTCGGCGAGGGTGCCGTCGGGGAAGTCCCAGAGGGGCCGCTCACCGGCGACGGGCTTGTAGACGCAGGACGCCGCCTCGCCGTCGAGGGCGACGGAGCAGAGCAGCACCGCGTTGGACGCCTCGGGTACCCGGCCGCGGACGGTCAGCTCGCCCCGGGTGAGCAGGCGCAGCACCTCCGTACGGTCGCGAGGGGTGGTCACGCCCCTCGGCGGTATCCGTTCTGGCGGGGGCATACATGTCCTTCCGGATCGAGCGGGAGGCTGCACAGCGGGCACGGCGGGCGTCCGGCGTTGACGACGTCGAGGGCGCGTTTGGCGAAGGCGCGGGCCTGGGCGCCGGTGAGCCGGACCCGCAGCATCGGCGGTCCGTTCTCCTCGTCCTGGAGCAGTCGTTCCTCGGCCTCGGCGAGGTCCTCCTCGGAGTCGGCGTCCAGCTCGACCAGCGCCTGGGCCTCGACGATCATGCGCTGTTCCTCGCCGTCCCAGGCCAGGGCCATCGTGCCGACCCGGAACTCCTCCTCGACGGGCGCGTCGAGCGGGGCGGTGTCGGCAATGTCCGCGGGGGCGACCGCGGGGACCGGGGCGTTGCCGCCGGTGCGCCGTACGACCTCGTCGAGCAGTTCGTCGATCCGTTCGGCGAGCGCCGCCACCTGGGTCTTCTCCAGGGCGACACTGGTGACGCGGCCTCCGGCTGATGCCTGGAGGAAGAACGTACGGCGTCCGGGGAGCCCGACCGTACCGGCGACGAACCGGTCCGGCGGGTCGTAGAGGAACACCTGACGGGACACGCTCTGACTCCCTCGGGGTTCGGGAACAGCCGCCGGGCCGCGCGATGACGGCGTGGTGACTGCGCTGTAACGGCTGGTACGGCTGTGGGGGACGCGGCGCCGACGGCGCGGGGCGCGGACGGCGCCACGGGCCGTGCGGCCGTACGCGCCGACCGCCTGTCCACCCTACTGCGCCCGACGATCACGGGGCGCCCGCACCACCCCCTACCACCGCGTTCCCCTCGGGGGTGCCCTCCTCGCCGGGTCCGGGGGCGCCGTCCCGGCGGTCGGGGCGCGGCCCGAGGGAGCCGAGGTCGCCGGTGTCGCCGAGGCGGAGCAGGAACGGGCGCGTTCTGGTGTAGCGGACGGCGGTGACGGAGCAGGGCTCGGCGTGCAGCCGCTGGAAGAGGTCGAGGTGGAGGCCGAGGGCGTCGGCGACGATCGCCTTGATGATGTCGCCGTGGGTGCACATCAGAAAGGCGGCGTCGGGGCCGTGTTCGGCGGTCACCCTGGCGTCCCAGTCGCGGACCGCCTCGACGGCGCGCTGCTGCATGGCTCGCATGGACTCGCCGCCGGGGAAGACCGCGGCCGACGGGTGGTGCTGGACGACTTCCATCAGGGGGTCGTCGGCCAGCTCGGCCAGTTTGCGGCCGGACCAGTCCCCGTAGTCGCATTCGGCGATCCGGTCCTCGGTGACCGGTTCCAGACCGGGCCGGGCGGCGAGCAGCGGGGCCAGGGTCTCCCGGCATCTCTGCTGGGGGCTGGTGACGGCGACGGCGAGGGACACGGCGGCGAGCCGGCCGGGGAGGGCGGCGGCCTGTTCGACTCCGTGCTCGTCGAGCGCGACTCCGGGGGTCCGTCCTGCGAGCACCGCGGCCGTGTTCGCGGTGGAGCGTCCGTGGCGTACGAGAATCAGGGTGGCCATGTCCGTCAGGGTAGGCGGCCCGGCGCGGCGTGTGGGGCCCTGTGGAAAACGGTGGCGGGACCGCCCACCCGGCCCCGCGTCGTACACCTGTTCCTCGGCCGGGGTGTTCGTACCCGTTCGGGGCGGTACGGGCGTCGCGCCCCGGGGCGCGGGGCCGTAGGGCCGGGGCCCGCGGCCGGGCGGGGTTCAGAACGCGGCGGCGGCGGCCGTGGCGGGCCCGTCGAGGGCGCCGCGCCGCTCGGGCATCCGGAGCCGGACCATCCGCCGCCAGCCGCCGAGCCGTTCATAGGCGTAGATCGCGTGGACACCGGCGGTGAGGACGGCCGCCTTCGGCTTCGGCCAGCCCAGCAGCCGGCCCATCCGGGAGGTCACGGCGAGGCTGACGTCACGGTAGATCTTGATCTCCGCGAGGGCGCATTCGCGCAGGGTCCGCTGGATCGTCCGGCCGTGTCCCGCGGCGGCGAGGCGGAGCAGTTCCTCGTGGCAGTAGGCGAGGTGGTTGTCCTCGTCGTTGGAGATCATCCGGATCGCCTTGCCGACCTCGGGGTGGTCGCCGAAGAACTTGACCAGCATCACCATCTGGTCGGCGGCGCGCTGTTCGGTGACGCGGCTGTGGGAGAGATAGACGACGATGTCCCGTTCGGTGAGGGGTTCGTCGGCGCCGAGCTTCTCGTGGGCGAGGCCGATACCCGCGCGTTCGAGGAGCATGGTGTAGTCGGCCTCGGGCGGTACCGGCACGGGTTCGAGGCCGCGCTTCTTCAGCAGGGCGTTGAAGATCCTGCCGTGCTTGTCCTCGTCGGCGCCGTGCCGGGTGATCCTCGGCGCGAGGTCGCTCATCGCGGCGGGGACGAGGGCGGCGATCCGGGCGTTCTCCCAGCCGCCCTGGGTCTCACCGCTGGCGGCGATGGAGCAGAAGAGTTGGTAGGAGTCGTCGTTGTCGAGGATCTCCTGGAACAGGCTTCGGGCCGAGAGCATGGCTGCACCTCCTGAAGGCATCCGCGCAGAACGAGTCAAATGCGGATGGGCCGAGGCGGCAACAGCTCCGGCGGCCGTCTGCGCCGAACGGGTCAGGGGGCGGACGGCGGCCCGTTCGCGGACCTGTTCGGCGGGCCCGTCGGCGCGGCTGGGTGTTCGGCGGCCGGTTCGCGCGGGGCCGGGCCGGTGCTCCCGGTCCGGCCCCGCGCGGTGCACGGCGCACGGTGCCGTACGGTCCGTGCCGCGCCCGGCGGACCCGGGCGCCCGGATCAGGCCAGCCCGGCGCGCTCCCAGGCCGTGACGCCGGCGCGGACGGCGGCCAGGCGCTGGTCCAGGGTGAATCCGGCCGGGGAGAGGGTGAGGGTGGTGACCCCCGCCTCGGCGTAGGCCCGCATCCCGTCGGCGATCCGCTCGACCGGGCCGAGCAGAGCGGTCGAGTCGATCAGCTCACGCGGTACGGCTGCGGCGGCGCCGTCCTTGTCCCCGGCCAAGTACTTGTCCTGGATCTCGGTCGCCGCCTCCTCGTACCCCATCCGCCGGGCGAGCTGGTTGTAGAAGTTCTGGTTGCGGCTGCCCATACCGCCGACGTACAGGGCCGTATAGGGGCGGAACAGGTCGGCGAGCGCGTCGACGTCGTCGCCGACGGCGATCGGCACGGTCGGACAGACGTCGAATCCGTCCATGGTCTTCCCGGCCTTCTCGCGGCCCGCGCGCAGGTGGCGGATCGCGGTCTCCTCCAGGTGCTCGGCGGCGGGGAAGATCAGCAGGGCCCCGTCGGCGATCTCGCCGGTCTGTTCGAGGTTCCGGGGACCGATCGCGGCGATGTAGAGGGGGATGTGCTCGCGTTCGGGGTGGACGGTGAGTTTCAGGGCCTTGCCGGGACCGCCGGGCAGCGGCAGGGTCCAGTGCTCCCCGTCATGGGTCAGCCGTTCGCGGCTCATCGCCTTGCGGACGATCTCGACGTACTCCCGGGTACGGGCCAGGGGCTTGTCGAACTTGACCCCGTACCAGCCCTCGGACACCTGGGGGCCGGAGACGCCGAGCCCGAGCCGGAACCGGCCGCCGGAGAGGGAGTCCAGGGTGGCGGCGGTCATGGCGGTCATGGCGGGCTGCCGGGCCGGGATCTGCAGGATGGCGGAGCCGACGTCGATCCGTTCGGTCTTGGCCGCGACCCAGCTCAGGACGGTCGGCGCGTCGGAGCCGTACGCCTCCGCGGCCCAGCAGACGTCATAGCCGAGCCGGTCCGCCTCCTGGGCGACGGCGAGATTGTCGCCGTCCATGCCCGCGCCCCAGTAGCCGAGATTGATGCCGAGCCGCATACCCACTCCCCTTACCAATCAGTAACATCCCTGTGCCGGGGACTCTAGCGCGCCCGTACCGGATCCGTCAGGGCCCCGGAGCCCGCCACCGGTCCGCCGGCGGGCGGTCCGGGGTTCTCCACAGCCCCTCTCCGCGTCACGTTCCGGCCAGTACTCTCAGCCTTCATGGAGCAGAGGCATCTCGGCCGTACCGGCCTGCGTGTGTCCCGGATCGGACTCGGCACCCTGACCTGGGGCCGGGACACCGACGAGCACGACGCCGCCGATCAGCTGAAGGCGTTCTGGGAGGCGGGCGGCACGCTCGTCGACACCGCCGACGTGTACGGCGGCGGGGATGCCGAGTATCTGCTGGGACGGCTGGTGGAGCGACTGGTGCCCCGGCGGGATCTCGTGCTGGCGACGAAGGCGGGCAGCGTGCCCGACCCGGAGCGCCGGTTCGACGGCTCCCGGGGCCATCTGCTGGCCGCCCTGGACGACTCCCTCCAGCGGCTCGGTACCGACCACGTCGATCTGTGGCAGGTCCACGCGTTCGATCCGCTGACCCCGCTGGAGGAGACGCTCCAGGCCGTCGACATCGCCGTCAGCAGCGGCCGGGCCCGCTATGCCGGGGTGTCCAACTTCTGCGGCTGGCAGCTCGCCAAGGCCGCGACCTGGCAGCTCGCCGCGCCCGGGCCGCGTACCCGGCTCGCCAGTACCCAGATGGAGTACTCCCTGCTCCAGCGGGGGGTGGAGCGCGAGGTGCTGCCCGCCGCGCTCGATCTGGGGATCGGACTGCTGCCGTCGTCACCGCTGGGGCGCGGGGTGCTCACCGGGAAGTACCGCGGCGGGGTGCCCACCGACTCGCGAGGGGCCTCCGAGCGGCTCGGGGCCTTCGTCGAGCCCTATCTCGACGAGACCGCCGACCGGATCGTGGGCGCGGTGTCCACCGCCGCGGACGGACTGGCGACCACCCCGCTCCAGGTGGCGCTCGCCTGGGTCAGGGACCGCCCCGGAGTGGCCGCCCCGATCATCGGCGCGCGCAACGCGCGGCAGCTCACGGAGGCGCTGTCGGTGGAGACGCTTAGTCTTCCTGACGAGATCTGCCAGGCGCTCGACGATGTGTCGGCGCCCGTGCACCGCTATCCCGACCAGGACTGGAGCACGCTGTGACCGCGTCTTCCCGGGGGCCGCACCCCGAACCCCCGGCCGACCCCGAGGCCACCGCCGCCGACCCGGCCGACGCCGCCGACGCCGTCGCCCCCACCGCGGCGGACGAGCCCACGGACTCCCCCGCCCCGGCCGCCGGGTCGACCGGGTCCGTCGACGGGAGCGGTACAGAAGAACCCGGAACGGACGACTCCTCCTCCGTTTCCGGGGCCGAGAACGAAGAGGGGGCCGGGGACGCCTCCGGCCCGGCGGGCGCGAATGGGCCCGGCGCCGACGAAGGCCCGGCGGACTCCGCCGGCACGACCGGCCCCGCCGAGCGGGCGGACACCACGGACACCACGGAGACGGCGGACACCGGAACGGACGCCGGGGGCGGAGCGCCCGAGCTGTCGGAGGCCCAGGCGGAGCTGGCCGCTCAGCGGGAGCTGCGGGCCCGGATCGAGCAGCGGAAGGCGGAGCGCGGCGGCCCCGTGGCGAGCGGTTCCGGGCTCAGCGGCTCGGCGGCCGATCTGCTGGCCGCCGTACGGGCCGTGGAACGCGGCGACCGGCCCGGCAGCGCCTTCTACGACGCCCCCGCCGCCCCCGCCACCCGGTCCGCCGGACCCGCGGACGCGGGCGGGGCACGGGCCGCCGCGCCGCGCCCGGCGCCCGTGCCCACCGCCCGGCAGGGCGCCGCACCCGATGTCGTGGCCGCCGTCCGTACCGTCCTCCTGGCGGGGAACGGGCCCGAGTCCGCCGCCGTTCCGGCGGCCGAGGCGCTCGGCGAGCGGGCCGACACCGTGCTGCGGGACGACCCCTGGCGGCTGCTCTCCGTGCCCGGGATCCGGCCGGAGCAGGCCGACGGCTTCGCCCGCGCCCTGCTGGGCGGCGCCTGCGGGCCCGACGACCCCCGGCGGGCGGCGGCGCTGATCGCCTGGGAACTGGAGCGGGCGGCCCTGCGGGGGCATACCGCCGTCGAGTCGACCGAGGTGCTCGGCGCGCTCGCCGACCGTTCCGTACCGGATCCGCGCGGCGCGCTGGACCGGGCGGTGACCGAGGGCGTCGTGCTGGCCTTCGCCACCGACGGCGAAGGCGACGACGGCTCGGAGGAGTCGCCGGATTCGGCCGCCTCCGAGGCGCACGACCCGGCCGAGGGCGCCGGGGCGCCGGAGGACGACCCCGGGCCCGAGGGCCCCGTACTGCTGGGCCTCGACCGGTACGCGCTGGCCGAGGAGAGCCTGGCCGACGGTCTGGCCCGGCTGGCCAGGGGCGGCCCGGAGCCCCGTTGGGATTCCGTGGCCGAGCCCACCGGCCTGACCCGCGCCCTCGCCGCCTGCGGGCTGGTGGCGCATACCGGCGGGGAGGCCGCCCGGGCCGAACCCGCCGCGCTGGCCGGGCTCGCGCGCGAACTCGGACTGACCGCCGTCGTCGCCGCCCACAGCGAGCAGACGGCCCGCTCGGCGGACCCGGCGGGGGTCACCGTCGCCGCCCTGCTCGCGGGTACCGCGGGCCCCGGCCGGGACGAGGACGGCGCCTGGGCCCTCGATCTGCTGGTGGTCCTCGACGCTCCCCGGCTGGACACGGAGAGCGCCGCGATGCTGGTGGAGTCCCTGCCGGACGGGGCCCGGCTGGTGCTCAGCGGCGACCCGGGACAGCTCGGCCCGGCGGGCGCGGGCGATGTCTTCGCCGATCTGCTGGCCGCCGGGGTCTGCCCCCGGATCGCCTCCCGGATCCCCGACCCCGGCCCGATCGGGGAGCTGGTCTCCGGGATCGGGGCCGGTGAGCTGAACCAGGTCGCGGCGCCCGGCAAGGAGGTCGTGATCGTGCCGGTACGGGACGCGGGCGAGGCCGTCCACCGCGCGGTCCAGCTGGTCGCCGACTCCATCCCCCGGGCGATCGGCGTGCCCGCCGACCATACGCAGGTGATCACCGTCGGGCACGGCGGTTCCGCGGGCACCCGGGCGCTGAACGCGGCGCTGAAGACCCGGCTGAACCCGGGCCCCGGCCGCTTCGGCGGCTACGACCCCGGTGACCGGGTGGCGTACACCCCGGCGCCGGGCCGGACCGTGCCCGGAACGGTCGTCTCCGCCGACGCCGCCGGCCTCCGGCTCGACTGCGGAGGAACGGCGGTGACCGTGGCGAAGGAGCGGGTCGGGGCCGAGCTGCGGCACGGCTGGGCCCTCACCGCCCACCAGGCGGCGGCCCTGCGCTGGCCCGCCGCCGTGGTAGTACTTCCCGGGGACGCGACGGCGGCCCTGAGCCGCCCCTGGGTGTACACCGCGTTCGGCCGGGCCGACCGTCATCTCTCCGTGGTGCACGGCGCGGAGGGCGCGCTGCCGCGGGCGGTGGCGACGATCCCGGCGCTGCCCCGCACCACCCGGCTGCGCCCCCTGCTGGCTGCCCTGCTCCAGGAGCCCGGGGAGGAGCCGACCGGCTGACCGCCCCCGGGGAGCCCGGAAAATACGGCTGAGTTCCGGCGGGGGATCACCTAGGCTCGCCTCATGCTTTGACGCATGCCCGAGGCCCGGGCACCCCCGCCGACTCCTTCGTACGACATCGATATCCGATCTCCACGAAGGAGTACTTTCCATGAACACATCACCCCTGATCGAGGTCCCCGACGCCTTCGCCGCGTCGTACGCCGACGAGAACCCCGGGGCCCGTACCTGGCTCGCTGAGCTGCCGGCGCTCGGCAGCTCGTTCCTGGACCGCTGGGAGCTGCGGCTCGACGGACCCACCCGCTGGGGGATGGCGTCGCTCGCCCTGCCGGTGCTCCGGGCCGACGGGTCATCCGCCGTGCTCAAGCTCCAGCAGGCCCGGGAGGAGAGCACCGGGGTGATCCCGGGTCTGCTGCGGTGGCGGGGCGAAGGCATCGTCCGGCTGCTCGACCACGACGAGGCGACCACGGTCCAGCTGCTGGAGCGGCTGGACGCGGAACGTCCCCTGTCGTCCGTCACGGACGAGGAGCGGGCGACCGGGATCCTCGCGGAGCTGCTGGCCCGGCTGACCTCCGTACCCGCGCCCGCCGGGCTGCGGCGGCTGTCGGACATCGCCGCCGCGATGGTGGCCGACGCCCCCGGCGCCGTACCGGCGCTGCGCGATCCGGCGGAACGGAAGCTGGTGGAGCACTGCGCGTCGACCGTGGCCGAGCTGATGGGCGAGGCCGGGGACCGGCTGCTCCACTGGGATCTGCACAGCGGCAATGTGCTGGCCGGGACGCGCGAGCCCTGGCTGGCGATCGACCCGGAGCCGCTGGCCGGTGACCCGGGATTCGATCTGCTGCCCGGTCTGGACGACCGGTGGGCGGCGATCGAGGCATCGGACGATCCGGCCGGGGCCGTGCTCCGGCGCTTCGACCGGCTGACCGAGGCGATTGGCGCGGACCGGCGGCGAGCCGTCGGCTGGACCCTGGGGCGGGTGCTGCAGAACGCGCTCTGGGACGTCGAGGACGGCAAGGACGCTCTGGAGCCGACCCAGGTACTGATCGCCCGGACCCTGCTGGAGCACCGGGGGTGATCCCACGCCCGGCCCGCCCGGGCCGGGGCACGACAAGGGCACAACCAGGGCACTTCCGGGGTACGGCCGGGCCCCTTCCTCCCCGCACCGGGGGGAAGGGGCCCGGCTCCGGCGCCGGTCAGCGCCGCAGTTCGTCCAGCTCCTCGCCCAGATCGTCCTCGTCGAAGACCGCGCTCACATCGAATCGGCAGATCACCCGCTGGGCGTCCGCCTCGAAGGGGGCGGCCAGCCACTCACCGGCTTCCGGCAGTTCGTCGGTGGCGCAGACCCAGAGTGTGGAGTCGCCCTCCTCCAGTCCGAACTCCTTGTGCCGGGAGGCGATCTCATCGGGTTCGTACTCGCCGAAGAGCACCCCGAGCGCCGTATGCGTACTCGCCCCTGCGCCCCTGCCCGTACCGTTCCCGGCGCCGTCCGCCGCTTCGACGTCGGAGACGCGCTGTGCCTGTGCGATCAGCCGCCGGGGTTCGACCACCGCGTAATCACGGCGGATCAGCACGCTCAGGGCGTTCGGTTCCTCGGGCCCGGCATAGGGCGGCAGCGCGTCGTCCGCTCCGGGGATCTCGAAGGGCGTGACCTCGTCGTAGCGGTCGTAGAGGCGTTCGTCGTACGCCTCCGCCGCCACGGCCAGGGCGTTGAACGCCTCGTAGACGGCCGGGTCGTCCTCTCCCGTGCGGTTCTCGACCGCCGTGAGGTGACGGTCCAGTGCGGCCTTGACCGCCTCGGCGGCGGCTCGTACCTCGGCAGCGGTGGGCTGCGCAGCATCAGACATAGGGAAGACGCTATCCGTAGGGGGCCCTTGCCCGCACAATAGATGCGATGCCGGAATACGAATTTGTCGACGTGTACGTCCCGCGCGGGGTCTCCCGCAAGGAGGCGACCCGCCTGCTCACGGACCATGCCGAGTACGGACACTGGGAGTTGGACCGACTGACGCTGCGCCGTGACGGCAGCCGCAGAGTGCGGTTGCGCCGGCGCATCATCCGACAGCTGCGCGCGACCTGGTGATCGATACCGCCCGGTGAGCGGCCTCACCGGGCGGATCGGCACCTCCGCACCGGTCGACGCGACCGGTGGGTACGAAAAGGGCCCCGCGTCGGCGGGGCCCGGTGAAGCTGGCTGCTCCGGCTGAGTCATGTCCGGCCCGTTCGGGCGCGGACCCGTTTCGCGTGACCGCCGTACCTCGGAGGGATACGGGGTCGCGGGCCGGTCAGGCGGAGGCGCGTGCCCGGCGGTAGAGGACGGCACCGCCGAGCAGCATGCCCGCGCCGACCGGGACGATCAGCCCCAGCGATCCGGCTCCGGTGTGGGCGAGCACGTCGTCGTCCGCCGGGGGGCGCTCGGTGGAGCGGCTGGGGGCGGTGGGCTCGCGGTCGACCGGCTTGGACTTGGTGGGCGGCTCGACCGGCTTGACGGGCTGGACCGGCTTGTTCGGCTTGACGGGCGTGACCGGCGGCTCCACCGGGGGCTTGGCGATGGAGCTGTCGTTGGCGCAGTTGTTGCCGAACGCCGGGTTGAGCAGGCTGACGACGTCCACGGTGTTGCCGCAGGCGTTGACGGGGACGTCGACGGGGGCCTGGACCGTGTTCCCGGAGCCGACGCCCGGGGAGTTGACCGCACCGCCGCTCGCCTGGGCGCCGCCGCCGGTGGTCCCGGCGGGGAGATTGGTGCCGGGGACGCCCGCGCCGGGGGCGGCGGGCGCGGGGGCGGGCTTGGCGGCCCCCGTTCCGGAGCTGCCGGTGTTGGCGCAGTTGTTGCCGAACGCGGGGTTGAGCAGGCCGACGACGTCGACCGAGTTGCCGCAGGCGTTGACCGGGACGTTGACCGGCACCTGGACGGAGTTCCCGGAGCCGACGCCCGGGGAGTTGGCCGTCGCTCCGTGCGCCCCGGAGTCCGCTTGCGCGTATCCCCCGCCCAGCGCGAGTGCCCCGCCCGCTGCCGCGGCCATGGTGATCAGGCCCTTACGCGTGACCTGTCGCATAGGTGGTTCCCTGCCTTACTTGATCTCAGGAATTCCGCCGGGCACGGGCGCCCGGGGCGGTAAAGCCGGGCGGTCCCGGAGTGCCTCGTTCGCCCTCCGGGACCGCCCCGCGTTCACGACCGGACCCCGAGGGCCCGGGACATGGCGTCCGGCATTCAGCCGTTGACGCAGGTGTTGCCGAAGGCGGGGTTCAGCAGGCCGACCACGTTGATGCTGTTGCCGCAGACGTTCACGGGCACGTGGACCGGGACCTGGACGACGTTGCCGGAGAGCACGCCGGGGGAGTTCACGGCGGCACCCTGGGCGCCCGCGTCGGCCATGGCCACACCCGCGCCGGCGAGCACCAGACCACCGGTGGCAGCCGCGGCGGCGACGACCTTCTTGATCATTGTTCCTCCTAGTAGGCAATGCGATCCCAGCCGCGGACCGCATCACCTGTAACGAGGAGGACGACAGAGGGCTACGAGGCGTAAGGGACTTTCACTCTTTCCAGTCGGATGCGCACAAAAGAACGATGGTCCGAGGAGTGGCCCGGACCGGGACCGGGCGCCCGTGCCGGGCGCCCGGCGGGTTCAGCAGGCGTCGAGGAATCGGTCCAGTACGCGGACGCCGAACTTCAGTCCGTCGACCGGGACCCGCTCGTCGACCCCGTGGAACATGCCCGCGAAGTCCAGCTCGGGCGGGAGCTTGAGCGGCGCGAAGCCGAAGCAGCGGATGCCCAGATCGTCGAAGGACTTGGCGTCGGTACCGCCGGAGAGCATGTACGGCACGGCCCGGGCGACCGGGTCCTCGGCCCGCAGCGCCGACTGGATGGCGTCCACCAGGTCTCCGTCGAACCCGGTCTCCAGCGCCTTGTCGGCATGGACGTCCTCACGGCGCACCCGGGGGCCGAGCAGCCGGTCGAGGTCGGCCAGGAACTCGTCCTCGTACCCGGGCAGGAACCGTCCGTCGACATGGGCGGTGGCCTGGCCGGGGATGACGTTCACCTTGTATCCGGCGCCCAGCATGGTGGGGGCGGCGGAGTTGCGCAGGGTGGCGCCGATCATCTTGGCGATGCCGCCGAGCTTGGCGAGGGTGGCGTCCATGTCCTCGGGGTCGAGCGGGGTGCCGAGGGCGTCGGACAACTCGTCGAGGAAGGACCGTACGGTGGGCGTGACCCGGACCGGCCAGCGGTGCCGTCCCAGTCGGCCCACGGCCTCGCAGAGTTCGGTGATCGCGTTGTCGTCGTTGGTCATGGAGCCGTGTCCGGCGGTGCCGTCCACGGTCAGCCGCATCCAGTGCATGCCCTTCTGGGCGGTCTCGATCAGATAGAGGCGCAGGTCCTCGTTGACGGTGAAGGAGAATCCGCCGACCTCGCCGATCGCCTCGGTGACGCCCTCGAAGAGGTCGGGGTGCTTGTCGACCAGATGGCGGGCACCGTAGGTGCCGCCGGCCTCCTCGTCGGCGAGGAAGGCGAGGACCACGTCGCGCGGGGGCCTGCGGCCGCTGCGCAGCCGGTCCCGGACGACGGCGAGGGTCATGGCGTCCATGTCCTTCATGTCGACCGCGCCCCGGCCCCAGACGCAGTCGTCGGCGATCTCGCCGGAGAAGGGGTGGTGGGTCCAGTCGTGGGCGTTGGCCGGGACGACGTCCAGATGGCCGTGGATCAGCAGCGCCGGGCGGGAGGGATCCTCCCCCGCGATCCGGGCCACCGTGGAGGCGCGGCCGGGGTGGGATTCGATGATCCGGGGTTCGAGACCCACCTCGGCCAGCTTCTCGGCCACGTATTCGGCGGCTCCCCGCTCCCCCGGTCCCGAGTGGTCGCCGTAGTTGCTGGTGTCGATCCGGATCAGCTCACGGCACAGATCCACGACCTCGTCCTCGCCCGAGACGGTACGGGCCTTCGTCGGCTCGCTCACGCTGATTCCTCCCGCTGTGGCTGGTGGTACCCGTTCATCCTCCCGCGCCGGGCCCGCTCCCCCAAGACACCCCGGGCGGTAAGCGCCCTCCGGGTGGAAGGGGTGATCGGGGACCCCTGATTGTTTGCTATGGTTTTCTACGTCGGAACGGCCCAGGCCGAACGGCGGACACCTGGTCCGGGTGGCGGAATGGCAGACGCGCTAGCTTGAGGTGCTAGTGCCCTTTATCGGGCGTGGGGGTTCAAGTCCCCCCTCGGACACCGGCGGAAAAGCCCCTCTTCGGAGGGGCTTTTCTCATATGCCCGGGCGGGCCGAGAGGAGTCATGGTGGGTCGTGGACGGCGGGCGCCGGTCTCGCCGCTCGCTCAGCGGGCCGGGGTGGACCCGGTACGGCTGAGGCTGCCCGAGGATCCCGGGGGCCGGTGGGCGACCGTACGGGATCATCTGGTGGAGCGGTACGGCGCCGGGCGGGCGGAGGCACTGCTCGGGTCGGGTGGTCTGGTGTCGTACGACGGGGTCGCCTCGGGCGACGAGGTGTACGCGGCGGGCCGGGTGTACTGGTTCCACCGGGAGCTCGCGCCGGAGGAGCCGGTGCCGTTCGGGATCGGGGTCGTGTACCGGGACGAGCGGATCCTGGTCGCCGACAAGCCGCACTTCCTGGCCACGACGCCGCGCGGCGGGCATATCACCGAGACGTTGCAGGCCCGGCTGCGGCGGGAGCTGGATCTGCCCGAGTTGCAGCCCGCGCACCGGCTGGACCGGCTGACGGCGGGGCTGGTGCTCTGTGTGGTCCGGGCCGGGGACCGGGGGGCGTATCAGACCCTCTTCCGGGACCGGGCGGTGTTCAAGGAGTACGTGGGGGTGGCGGCGCACGATCCGGGAGTGGAGCTGCCGCGGACCGTACGGAGCCGGATCGTGAAGGAGCGGGGGGTGCTCGCGGCCCGGGAGGTCGCGGGCGAGCCGAACAGCGAGAGCCGGGTGGAGCTGGTGGAGCACCGGGCGGGTCTCGGCCGCTATCGGCTGCTGCCGGTCACCGGGCGGACGCATCAGCTGCGGGTCCATATGAACTCCCTGGGGCTGCCGCTGCTGGGGGATCCGCTGTATCCGGTGGTCCGGGCGGCCGGGACCGAGGACTGGTCCCGGCCGTTGGGGCTGCTGGCCGGGGTGCTGGCTTTCACGGATCCGCTGACGGGTGAGGCGTTCCGGTTCGAGAGCCGGTTGCCGCCGGGTCAGTGGCCGCGCTGAATCCACTCGTCGAGGTGGGGTGCCTCGGCGCCGATGGTGGTGGTGTCGCCGTGGCCGGTGCGGACCGTGGTCCCCGGGGGCAGGGTGAGCAGCTTCTCCCGGATCGAGCGGATGATCGTCGGGAAGTGGCTGAAGGACCGGCCGGTGGCGCCGGGGCCGCCCGCGAAGAGGGTGTCGCCGGTGAAGACCGTGTCGAGCGCGGGGGCGTGGAGGCAGATCGCCCCGGGGGCGTGTCCGGGGGTGTGGAGCACGGTCAGCTCGATTCCGGCGACGGTGATCCGCTCTCCGTCGGCCAGTTCGCCGTCGGGGGCGCGGTCGGGGTGGGTGCGCTTCCACAGGGGCAGGTCGTCGGGGTGGAGCAGGACGGGCGCGCCGGTGGCGGCGGAGAGGGCGGGCGCGGCGTCGATGTGGTCGTCGTGGCCGTGGGTGCAGATGATCGCCCGGAGTGTCCGTCCGCCGAGGGCGGCTTCGATCGCGGCGGCGTCGTGGGCGGCGTCGACGACGATCGCCTCGGTGTCGTCGCCGATGATCCAGACGTTGTTGTCGACGTCCCAGACTCCGCCGTCGAGGGAGAAGGTGCCGGTGGTGACGAGGTGGTCGATCCGGGGGGTGCCGGAGGCGGCGGGGGTCACAGGACCACCACCGAGCGGAGGACGTCGCCCTCGTGCATCCGGGCGAAGGCGTCCTCGACACCGTCGATGCCGATGGTGCCGGTGACGAAGGCGCCGAGGTCGATCCGGCCCTGCTGGTGGAGGTCGATCAGCATCGGGAAGTCGCGGGACGGCAGACAGTCGCCGTACCAGGACGATTTCAGGGCGCCGCCGCGGCCGAAGACGTCGATCAGGGGCAGTTCGAGGGTCATCTCGGGGGTGGGGACGCCGACGAGGACGACCGTTCCGGCGAGGTCGCGGGCGTAGAACGCCTGGCGGTAGGTCTCGGGGCGGCCGACGGCCTCGATCACGACATCGGCGCCGAAGCCGCCGGTCAGCTCGCGGACGGCGGTGACGGGGTCGGTGGTGGTGGAGTTGACCGTATGGGTGGCGCCCATGGCGCGGGCGGTGGCCAGCTTGCGGTCGTCCACGTCGACGCCGATGATCGTGGCCGCTCCGGCGAGCCGGGCGCCGACGATCGCCGCGTCCCCGACGCCGCCGCAGCCGATGACGGCGACGGTGTCGCCCCGGCCGACGGCTCCGGTGTTGACGGCCGCGCCGATGCCCGCCATGACGCCGCACCCCAGGAGTCCGGCGACGGAGGGGGCCACGGCGGGGTCGACCTTGGTGCACTGTCCGGCGGCGACCAGGGTCTTCTCGGCGAAGGCGCCGATACCGAGGGCGGGGGTCAGTTCGGTGCCGTCGGTGAGGGTCATCCGCTGCCGGGCGTTGTGGGTGTCGAAGCAGTACCACGGGCGGCCGCGGCGGCAGGCGCGGCAGCGTCCGCAGACCGCGCGCCAGTTGAGGATCACGAAGTCGCCGGGGGCGACCTCGTCGACCCCGGGGCCGACGGATTCGACGATCCCGGCGGCCTCGTGGCCGAGCAGGAAGGGGAAGTCGTCGCTGATGCCGCCCTGCTTGTAGTGGAGGTCGGTATGGCAGACCCCGCATGCCTGGACGGCCACCACCGCCTCTCCCGGGCCGGGGTCGGGGACGATGATCGTCTCGACCCGGACCGGTTCGTCCTTGCCCGGTGCGATCACTCCGCGGACCTGCTGGGACATCGGGATTCCGCCCTTCGTAGCGCCTCGTACGAGATCACCACTATGGACCGTCGGGCGGTTCGCCGCGACAACCTGTGGATATCTTCCGCTCCGCAGGTCACGGACGTGCTCCCGGGCGGGTCGCCCCGCCCGGGAGGGGTGGTCAGAGGGTCTCGCGCTCCGCCGCGATCGCGTTGACCCGGCGGCGGACGGCGAACCATCCGGCGACCAGGGCGGCGGCGATCAGCGGCAGCAGGTTGACGGTGGTCCGGCCGACCCCGCCGCCCCACCACATCAGGACGACCACGCCGACGAGGAAGACCAGGGTGACGATCTGGGTGTACGGGGCCCAGGGCAGCCGGTACTCGGGGCGGGTGACCCGGCCGTCCTTGGCGCGGTGCCAGAAGAGCAGGGAGCAGAGCATGATCATGCCCCAGGTGCCGAGGATGCCGATGGAGGCCAGGTTGAGCACGATCTCGAACGCCTGGCCGGGGACGACGTAGTTCAGGCCGACGCCCGCGACACCGAAGGAGGCAGTGAGCAGCACCCCGCCGTACGGCACCTGGCCCTTGTTCATCCGGGCGGTGAAGCGGGGCGCGGAGCCCGCCATCGCCATGGAGCGCAGGATGCGGGCGGTGGAGTAGAGCCCGGCGTTGAGGCTGGAGAGCGCGGCGGTGAGGACGACGAGGTTCATCACCCCGGCGGCGCCGGGGATGCCGAGCTTGTCCATGACGGTGACGAAGGGGCTCTCGTCGGCCGAGTAGGCGGTGTACGGGAGCAGCAGGGCCAGCAGCACCACGGAGCCGACGTAGAAGAGGCCGACCCGCCACATGATCGAGTTGATCGCGCGGGGCATGACCTTCTCGGGGTTCTTGGTCTCACCGGCCGCGACACCGCAGAGCTCGACGGAGGCGTAGGCGAAGACGACGCCCTGGATGACCACGAGCATCGGGAGCAGGCCGACCGGGAAGATCCCGTCGTTCTCGGTGATGGTGGCAAGGCCCGGGTTGTGGCCGCCGACGTCCTGCTGGGTGACCAGCAGGAAGATGCCGATCAGCATGAAGGAGACCAGGGCGGCGACCTTGATGATCGCGAACCAGAACTCCATCTCGCCGAAGTACTTCACCGAGATCAGGTTGATCGCCAGCACACCGGCGAGGGCGATCAGCGCCAGGACCCACTGGGGGATGTCGCTGAAGAGGGACCAGTAGTGGGCGAAGACGGCGGCGGCCGTGATGTCGGCCACGGTGGTGGTGGACCAGTTCAGGAAGTAGAGCCAGCCGGCCGTGAAGGCGCCCTTCTCGCCCATGAACTCACGGGCGTAGGAGACGAAGGCGCCGGAGGAGGGGCGGTAGAGGACCAGCTCGCCGAGGGCCCGGACCACGAAGAAGGCGAAGACGCCGCAGAGGGCGTAGGCGAGGGCGAGGGAGGGACCGGCGTCGGCCAGCCGTCCGCCGGCGCCGAGGAAGAGTCCGGTTCCGATCGCCCCGCCGATGGCGATCATGTTGATATGGCGGGACTTCAGATCCTTGCTGTAACCGGCGTCACCGGCGTCCACATGGGGGGTGGCGGTCGGGGCGGTCCCGGCGGGGGCGGCCCCGGCGACCGGGTGTTCGGACGCGGTGATGCGGTCACTCATGGAGGAATGGTCGCCTTCGTGAGGGTGCGTGGGGGGTGATGGCGCACGTCGGCCCCGACAGCCGACGGCGGGGTCACCACATCAAGGCAGCCGGAACGCGACCGACGGCACTGCATCGGGCGGTCCTGCGATGTTGGCAGTGCTACAGGTCACCGAGAAAGAGATCTGAGGTGATTCTGAGGTTGCCGACACGCAAACCAAGGTGGCAGTAAATCACGAACCGGAGGAATGTCTCGCACTTCCGCTCGGGGCCACCACCGGGGCCGGGGCCAGGACGTCCAGCTCCGCCAGGGCCCCGACGGCGATCTCCCGGGTGATCCGCTCGGCCCGCTCCGCGTCGCCCTCCCGGACGGCCTCCGCGACCTGGACGTGCAGGGTGACGGCGGCCGGGTCGGGGTCGTCGAACATGACCTGGTGGTGGGTGCGTCCGGTCAGGATGGCGGCCACCACGTCCCCGAGCCGGGCGAACATCTCGTTCCCCGAAGCGGTGAGCACGATCCGGTGGAAGGCGATGTCGTGCCGGAGGTACGCGTCCAGCTGCTGGCCGCGCGAGGTCTCCACCATGCCGAGGGCGCAGGCGGTCAGCTCGGCGCACTGCTCGGGGGTGGCGTTACGGGCCGCGAGCCCGGCGGCGACCGGCTCGACGGCGGACCGCAGCACGGTGAGGGAGCGGAGCTGGCGGGGCCGGTCGGAGCCCGCGAGGCGCCAGCGGATGACCCGGGGGTCGTAGACGTTCCACTCCTCGATGGGGCGGACGGTGACACCGACCCGGCGGCGCGACTCGACCAGCCGCATCGACTCCAGGACCCGGACCACCTCGCGGACCACGGTCCGGGAGACGTCGAAGCTCTGGGCGATCTCGTCGGTCCGCAGCACGCTCCCGCCGGGGTACTCACCCGCGGTGATGGCAAGGCCAAGGGTGTCCAGCACATGTGTATGGAGGCCATGGCCCGCTGTGGTCATGAGCCAAGCCTAAGGGGCGAGGATCACACCGGAAAAGTATGACGTTTGCATCTCGACATCTTGAATAAGTCGTACCTAATAGGTTTCAGTAGCGCGACGGACCGATGTCGACACCGGAGTCGACGTCAGAAGTGAGGCACGTACATGAGCACCCCGCAGGTCGTCGTGGTGATGGGCGTGGCAGGGACCGGCAAGACCACGATCGGTCCCCTGCTCGCCGAGGCCCTGGGCGTTCCGTACGCCGAGGGCGACGACTTCCACCCCCCGGCGAACATCGCCAAGATGTCCGCGGGGACCCCGCTGGACGACGGCGACCGGCTGCCCTGGCTCGACTCCATCGGCGAGTGGGCACGGGGCCGGGCCGACCTGGGCGGAGTGGTCTCCAGCTCCGCCCTGAAGCGGGCCTACCGGGACCGGCTCCGGGCCGCCGCCCCGGACGCGGTCTTCCTCCACCTCAGCGGTGACCGGGTGCTCATCGAGGAGCGGATGACGGCCCGCCGGGGGCACTTCATGCCCACGGCGCTGCTGGACTCCCAGTTCGCCACCCTGGAGCCGCTGGAGCCGGACGAGGCGGGCGTCGCCGTCGACGTCACCGGCAGCCCGGCGGAGATCACCGCCCGCGCGGTGGCGGCCCTGGCGGCCCGGTCCGCCGCCGGCTGACCCCCGGCGGGCCCGGCACCGTCCGGCCCGCCGCCCCTCCCCTTCGGTACCCGGCCGCACCGGACCGGCACCGAGCCCCCCACACCCCGTCCCCGACCCCCTCGTTCTCGTAAGGAACCACCGTGACCAGTCTCAGCGTCGAGACGCTGGCAGCGGATCTGGAGCCGATCACCTCGGCCGGCAACGCCCAGCTCGGTATCGCCGTACTCGCGGGCATCGCCGTCATCGTGCTGCTCATCACCAAGTACAAAATGCACGCCTTCCTGGCGCTGACCATCGGGTCGCTGGCGCTGGGCGCCTTCGCCGGGGCTCCGCTCGGCAAGGCCATCGAGTCCTTCTCCAAGGGCCTCGGCTCCACCGTCGCGGGTGTCGGTGTGCTGATCGCGCTCGGCGCGATCCTCGGCAAGCTGCTCGCCGACTCCGGCGGCGGTGACCAGATCGTCGACACCATCCTGGCGAAGGCCAAGGGGTCGACCATGCCGTGGGCGATGGTGCTGATCGCCTCGGTGATCGGTCTGCCGCTCTTCTTCGAGGTCGGCATCGTGCTGCTGATCCCGGTGGTGCTGATGGTGGCCAAGCGGGGCAACTACTCGCTGATGCGGATCGGTATCCCGGCCCTCGCCGGTCTCTCCGTGATGCACGGGCTGATCCCGCCGCACCCCGGTCCGCTGGTGGCGATCGACGCGCTGAACGCCAATCTGGGCGTCACCCTCGCCCTCGGTGTGCTGGTCTCCATACCGACCGTGATCATCGCCGGGCCGCTCTTCGCCAAGTACGCGGCCCGCTGGGTGAACGTCCCGGCGCCGGAGAACATGATCCCGGCCCGTCCTTCCGAGGACCTGGACAAGCGCCCGGGCTTCGGCGCGACCGTCTTCACGGTGCTGCTGCCCGTGGTGCTGATGCTGTCGAACGCCCTGGTCGAGATCGTGATCGACAACCCGGAGAACCCGGTCCAGAAGGTCACCGACGTCATCGGTTCGCCGCTGATCGCCCTGCTGGCCGCGGTCCTCGTGGGCCTCTTCACCCTGGGCCGCGCGGCGGGCTTCACCAAGGACCGGATCTCCTCCACGGTGGAGAAGTCGCTCGCCCCGATCGCGGGCGTACTGATGATCGTCGGCGCGGGCGGCGGCTTCAAGCAGACCCTGATCGACGTCGGCGTGGGCCAGATGATCCTGGACTTCTCCGAGAACTGGTCGATCCCGACCCTGCTGCTGGCCTGGCTGATCGCGGTGGCCATCCGGCTGGCGACGGGTTCGGCGACCGTGGCGACGATCTCCGCCGCCGGTCTGGTCGCCCCGCTGGCGGTCGGGATGTCGACCACCGATTCGGCGCTCCTGGTGCTGGCGATCGGTGCGGGCTCGCTCTTCTTCAGCCATGTCAACGACGCCGGTTTCTGGCTGGTGAAGGAGTACTTCGGGATGGACGTCGGCCAGACGATCAAGACCTGGTCGGTGATGGAGACGATCATCTCGGTCGTCGGTATCGTCTGCGTCCTGCTGCTGTCGCTGGTGTTGTAGTCCGGCGTCGCGGAAAGCGATCCCGCGTCCTGAAGACGCCGATGAACGTCCCGCGGTGGGCCCGGCCCGCCGCGGGACGTTCCCGTTCCCGGGAGGGGCGGGCGCCGGGGCGCGGGGCTCCGGGGGCGCCGGTGGTTCCGATGCCGTACGGCTCCGGAGGCGTACGGGTAACGCGTCTACGGCTCCGGAGGCGTACGGGCGCTCCGGCCGCGGGCCGGTCCGGGCCGGGCGAGCCGGGGGTCGTCAGCTCGCGACCGCCTCCGCCGCCGCGCGGCCCGCCGCCCGCCCCGAGAAGAGACAGCCGCCGAGGAAGGTCCCCTCCAGGGACCGGTAGCCGTGCACCCCGCCGCCGCCGAACCCGGCCGCCTCCCCCGCCGCGTACAGCCCGGCCAGCGGCTCCCCGTCCGTTCCCAGTACCCGCGACGACAGATCCGTCTCCAGACCCCCGAGCGACTTGCGGGTCAGTACCCGCAGCCGGACGGCGATCAGCGGACCGGCCGACGGGTCCAGGATCCGGTGCGGCGCGGCGGTCCTGATCAGCCGGTCACCGAGGTACTTCCGGGCCCCGCGGATCGCCGTCACCTGGAGGTCCTTGGTGAAGGGGTGGCGGATCTCCCGGTCCCTGGCGACGATCTCCCGGCGCAGCGCCGCCTCCTCGATCAGGGTGTCCCCGGTGAGCGCGTTCATCCCGCGCACCAGCGCCCCCAGATCCCGCTCGACCACGAAGTCCGCGCCGTGGTCCATGAACGCCCGGACCGGCCCCGGGACGTCCGCCCTGGCCCGGCCGATCACCCCGCGGACCGAACGGCCGGTCAGATCCGGGTTCTGTTCGGAGCCGGAGAGCGCGAACTCCTTGCCGATGATCTTCTGGTCGAGGACGAACCAGGTGTGGTCGTAACCCGAGGTCACGATGTGTTCCAGGGTGCCGAGGGTGTCGAAGCCGGGGAAGAGGGGGACGGGGAGCCGCCGCCCGCGCGCGTCCAGCCAGAGCGACGACGGCCCGGGCAGGATCCGGATGCCGTGCCGCGCCCAGACCGGGTTCCAGTTCTCGACGCCCTCCGTGTAGTGCCACATCCGGTCGCGGTTGACATGGCTGGCCCCGGCGCGTTCGGCGATGCCCAGCATCAGCCCGTCGACATGCGCCGGGACCCCGGAGAGCAGGGTCTTCGGCGGGGCGCCGAGCCGTCCGGGCCACTGGGCGCGGACCAGATCGTGGTTGCCGCCGATCCCGCCGGAGGTCACGATCACCGCCTGGGCCCGGAGTTCGAACGCCCCGGCGATCTCCCGGCTGCTGGCGGTGCCCCGTTCGGCGGCCGAGGGCTCCAGGACCTCGCCGCTGACGGTGTCGAGGACGCCGTCGGTGGTGCCGAGCCCGGTGACCCGGTGCCGGAAGCAGAGCCGTACGAGCCCCTGCTCCACGCCCTCCCGGACCCGGCGCTCGAAGGGGGCGACCAGACCGGGGCCCGTACCCCAGACGATATGGAAGCGGGGTACCGAGTTGCCGTGGCCGGTGGCCCCGTAGCCGCCTCGTTCGGCCCAGCCGACGACGGGGAAGAAACCGACGCCGCGCTCCCGCAGCCAGGACCGCTTCTCACCGGCGGCGAAGTCGACATAGGCGGCGGCCCACCGGCGCGGCCAGCGGTCCTCGTCCTCCCGGTCGAAACCGGCCGTGCCCAGCCAGTCCTGGTAGGCCAGCTCCTGGCTGTCGTGGATCCGCAGCCTGCGCTGTTCGGGCGAGTCGACGAGGAAGAGGCCGCCGAAGGACCAGTGCGCCTGGCCGCCGATCGACTGCTCGGGCTCCTGGTCGAGGACGATCACCGTCCGTCCGGCGGCGACGAGTTCGGCGGTGGCCACCAGACCGGCGAGCCCGGCCCCGATCACGATCACGTCCGCGTCGTACGCCATGACTCCCCGTCTCCGTGCCCGCCCGGTGCGGTCGCGGATCCCGATCTTCGGCACCCGCCGACGGCAAGTCAACAGGCCCGGCGGGGCGGGGCGCGGGCGGCCGGGGCGGGGCGCCGGTGTGGAATGGGGGAATGGGAAGCGACCAGGAGCTGATCGACATCGTGGACGAGTCCGACCGGGTGACCGGGCGGGCGACCCGGGGGGAGGCGTACGCCCGCGGGCTGCGGCACCGGGTCGCGTTCGTTCTGGTCCGGGACGGGGACGACCGGATCTTCGTCCACCGCAGAACGGCCGAGAAGCGCGTCTTCCCCTCGCTCTACGACATGTTCGTCGGCGGAGTCGTCGGCGCGGGCGAGACCTACGACGAGGCGGCGCTCCGGGAGGCGGAGGAGGAGCTGGGAGTCCGGGGCCTCCCCGTACCCGAACCCCTGTTCACCTTCCGCTACGACACCGGAGACGGCCGGGCCTCCTGGTGGTCGGCGGTGTATCAGGTCCGATGCACGCTTCCGGTCCGGCCCCAGGCCGAGGAGGTCGCCTGGTGGGCGTTTCTGCCGGAGGAGGAGTTGGAGCGCAGGCTGGGGAGCTGGGAGTGGGCGCCGGACGGGCTGGTGGCGTGGCAGCGGCTGCGGGATCGGCGGGACGGCCGGGGCCGCTCGGAAATGGCCGGATAACAACCCTTCGGGGGCGTGGTTCTCGCCACGGAGCCGGGTGATCTTGTCGCGGGTATCGTCCGAAGGATGACGGACAGGGTGCGGAGCCTGCGGCTGTGGTTCAGGCCGGAGCGGGTGCGGGACGAGGGGCAGACGCCCGACTACCGCTTCTCGCTCGCCAATGAGCGGACGTTCCTGGCGTGGCTGCGGACGGCGCTGGCGTTGATAGCGGGCGGGTTCGCGGTCGACCAGTTCCTGCCGGATCTGCCGTGGGCGGTCCGGGCCGCGATGGCGCTGGGGCTGCTGGGAGCCGGGGTGCTCTGCGCGCTACGGGCGGTCAACCACTGGGTGCGGTGCGAACGGGCCATGCGCCGGGGCGAGGATCTGCCGGTCTCCCGGCTGCCCGCGTTGCTGAGTCTGGTGGTGGCGGTGGTGGCCGTGGTGATGGTGGTCGTGGTGTTGCTGGGATGGGAGGGCGGCCGGTGACGGGCGGCCCGGCCGGGGGCGGGGCGCCGGTGTCCTCCGGGGCCGGGGTGCGGGACCCCGGGCTCCAGCCGGAACGGACCCGGCTCGCGTGGCGGCGTACGGCACTGGCGTTCACGGTCGTGGCGGTACTGGCGGCACGTCAGGTCGCCATGGGGTCGGCGGAGGCGGGCCCGGACGTGGTGGCCGTCGTGGGCTGGGGCGCGGGCGCGCTGGTCTGGCTGGCCTTCCTCGTCGTGGCGCACCGGCGCGCCCGGGCGCTGCGGGCCTCGTCCCGCCCGGCGGTACTGCCCGGCCGGACGGCATGGGCGGCGACGGGGTGCGCGGTGGTGCTGGCGCTCTCGGCGGTGACGCTGTTGTGGTGACGCGCGTACGGGGCGGGCGGGGTTCGCGGGGCGGGCGGTGGTTCGGGGGTGGACTGCATACCGACCGGTCGGTCATTATCGGATGGTCCGTTCCGCCGTAGCCGGAGGTGGCCGCGTCATGAGCGTCGATCCTGTGCCGGGGCTCGATCCCGGTGGCCTCCGCGAGCTGCTGGAGCGGGAGCGCCCCGGTCTGGTGAACGGGCCGTTGGAGGTACGGCTGATCGAGGGCGGGCGGTCCAATCTGACGTACGACATCACCGACGGCTCCGGCCGTTGGGTCGTCCGGCGGCCTCCGCTCGGGCATGTCCTCGCCACCGCGCACGACATGCGCCGCGAGTACCGGGTGATCAGCGCGCTGCATCCGACGCCGGTGCCCGTGCCCCGGCCGCTGCTGCTCTGCGCGGACGAGGACGCGGCGGGTTCGGTGACCGGGGCGCCGTTCTACGTCATGGAGTACGTGGCGGGGACCCCGTACCGGACCGCCGCCCAGCTCTCCGGCCTGGGGCCCGAGCGGACCCGGGCCGTACTGCTCGGACTCGTGGACGCCCTGGTCGATCTGCACGCCGTGACCCCCGAGGCCGTGGGGCTCGGTGACTTCGGACGCCCCGAGGGGTTTCTCGACCGGCAGGTGCGGCGCTGGGGGAAGCAGCTCGCCGCCTCCCGGAGCCGTCCGCTCGACGGGATCGACGAACTCCGGGCCGTACTGGGCCGGGCGCTCCCCCGCTCCCCCGCGCCCGCGATCGTCCACGGCGACTTCCGCCTCGACAACGTCCTGGTCGGCCCGGACGACCGGATCAGCGCCGTACTGGACTGGGAGATGTCCACCCTCGGCGATCCACTGACCGATCTGGGCCTGCTGGCGGTCTACAGCCGGCCGCTCGGGGTGCCCGGCGCCCCGGTCGGCGACCTGGCGACGGCGCCCGGCCATCCCTCGGTCGAAGAGCTGGTCGAGCGGTACGCCACCCGTTCGGGCCGCGATACCTCCGCCATCTCCTGGTACACCGCCTTCGCCTGGTTCAAGCTGGCCGTGATCCTGGAGGGCGTCCATTACCGCTACACCCTCGGCCGGACCGTTGGACCGGGCTTCGAGCGGATCGGCGGGCTCGTCCCCGTCCTCGTCGAACGGGGCCTGAACACCCTGCGGAAGGGCTGAACCGCGTGGACTTCGCCTACGACGCCCGGACCGAGGAACTGCGGGCCCGGCTGGGCGCCTTCATGACGGAGCGCGTGCTGCCCGCCGAACCGGTCGCGGAGGAGCAGCGCGCCCGGCTCGCGTCCCCGTGGGAGACGCCGCCGGTGGTCGAGGAGTTGAAGGCCGAGGCCCGCCGGCGCGGGCTGTGGAACCTCTTCCTGCCCGACACCGAGTACGGCGCCGGGCTCACCAACCTCCAGTACGCGCCGCTCGCCGAGCTGACCGGCCGCAGCCCCTGGCTGGGCCCGACGGCCGTGAACTGCGCCGCCCCCGATACCGGGAACATGGAGCTGCTGGCCCGGTTCGGCACCGCCGGGCAGCGGGAGCGCTGGCTGCGGCCCCTGCTCGCGGGCGAGATCAGGTCGGCGTTCGCGATGACGGAGCCGGAGGTCGCCTCCTCCGACGCGACCAATATCCGGACCCGGATCGAGCGGGACGGCGACAGCTATGTCGTCAACGGCCGCAAGTGGTACATCTCCGGCGCCATGCATCCGGCGTGCGCCGTCTTCGTGGTGATGGGGGCGACCGACCCGGACGGGGCCGATGTCCGGCGCCGCCAGTCCATGGTGCTGGTGCCCCGGGACGCCCCCGGGGTGCGGATCGTCCGGGCGATGAAGGTGTACGGCTACGAGGACCACGCCCACGGCGGCCATGCCGAGGTGGTCTTCGAGGACGTCCGGGTGCCGGTCTCGCAGCTGATCGGCGAGGAGGGCGGCGGTTTCGCGATCGCCCAGGCCCGGCTGGGACCGGGCCGGATCCATCACTGCATGCGGCTGATCGGGATGGCCGAGCGGGCGATCGGGCTGATGTGCGAGCGCGCGGTGTCCCGTACCGCGTTCGGCGGGCCGCTCGCCGAGCGGGGGGTGGTACGGAACTGGATCGCCGACGCCCGGGTGACGGTCGAGCAGCTCCGGCTGCTGGTACTGAAGACCGCCTGGCTGATGGATACCGTCGGCAACCGGGGCGCCCATACCGAGATCCAGGCCATCAAGATCGCCACTCCGCGCGCGGTGGTGGAGATCATCGACCGGGCGGTCCAGTTGTACGGGGGCGCCGGGGTCGGACAGGACACGCCGCTGGCGGAGTTGTGGGCGGCGGCCCGGACGCTCCGGCTGGCGGACGGGCCCGACGAGGTCCATCAGCGGTCGCTGGCCCGGCGCGAGCTGTCCCGGTACCGCTGACCCGGGGTGCGGCCGGGCGGCGCGTCGTCAGGGGCGCAGCGCCCTTAGCAGCAGATCCGCCAGATGGTCGGCGACCTGCTGTTTCGTCAGTCTGCCGTCCGGGCGGTACCAGGTCGACAGCTGGTGTACCGAGCCGAAGTGGTAGTCCACCACCAGATCCGCGGGGGTCGCGGTGGAGAACACCCCGCTCGCCTGCCCCTCCTCCACCAGGGCCCGGAACCGCTCGTGGTAGCGGCGGCGCTCGGCCCGTACCCGCCGGTTCTTCTCGGGCGAGAGATGGTGCATGGAGCGGAAGAAGATATGCGCGTCCTGAAGGTTCTCGATCGTGGTGACGACCACGTCGGCGGCGGCGGCCCTGAGCCGGACCTCCACCGGTTCGTCGGCGTCGGCGAAGGTGTCGAGGCGTTCCTGCTGGAGGCGGAGCATCCGCCCGTACACCTCCTGGAGCAGATCCTCCTTGGAGCCGAAGTAGTGGTACAGGGCGCCCTTGGTGACGCCCGCCGCCTCGACGATCTCCTGGACGGAGGTGCCGTCGTAGCCGCGCTCCGCGAACAGCCGGGTGGCGGCGGAGAGCAGCTTCCGCGGTACGGGGATGTCGCTCCCGTCCGTCGTCCTCGCCATGCCGCCTACCGCCTTCCGTGCTCGTCGTGGTCCGGGCCGCGCGGCGCCGGGACCGGGGTCCGTACGGAGTACGGGCCCGGCCGCCCCGGGATCCTCCCATCCGGTGGCGCGGCCGTCCCCGGCAGGACCGGCCGGTGGGTCGTCCCCGACGGAATCGGGGACACAGACTAAGCGGTCGGTATCGCGGGTGGAAGAGGTTCCGCGGACGAGGTCGTTCCGTGGCCGGGCGGGTCGTACTAGCGTGCGGGGCGCACGATCCGATCATCGGGGTGCCGCGGGGACGGTCGCGGTACGCCGAGCGAGACCGAGGAGTCGTATGAGCCTGTCACGACGGGGACTTCTGGGCGCGGGCGGCGCGGCGGGCGCGCTCGCGGCGGCCGGGTCCGCGGCCCGCGCCGACGACCGGGAGGACGGTGCGGGCGCCCGGGGCGGCGGGCGGCCGGGCCGCCGGGTGCGGACCGGCTTCGACCGGCTCGCGGCCGACGGCTTCGGCCTGCTCGCCGGTGAGCGGGTCGGTGTGGTCACCAATCCGACCGGGGTGACCCCGGACGTCCGGCATATCGTCGATGTGATGCACGCCGACGACCGGGTGGATCTGATCGCCGTCTTCGGCCCGGAGCACGGGTTCCGCGGTACGGCGCAGGCGGGCGGTTCCGAGGGCCGGTACGACGATCCGGCGACCGGGCTGCCGGTGTACGACACGTACCGCAAGTCGGGGCAGCCGCTCGCGGACGTCTTCACCGCGTCGGGCGTGGACACCGTGGTCTTCGACATCCAGGACGCGGGTGCCCGGTTCTATACGTACATCTGGACGCTCTTCGACTGCATGGAGTCGGCGGCGCTCGCGGGGAAACGATTCGTCGTACTGGACCGGCCCAATCCGGTGACGGGCCGGGCGGCGCTCGGCCCGGTGCTGGACATGCGGTACTCCTCCTTCGTGGGCCGCCGTCCGATCCCCCAGACCCATGGGATGACCGTCGCCGAGCTGGCGCTCCTGTTCAACGGGGAGTTCCTGAGGGACCGTCCGGCCGAGCTGGCGACGGTACGGATGTCGGGCTGGCGGCGCTCCGACTTCTTCGACGCCACCGGGCTGCCGTGGGTGCCGCCCAGCCCCAATATGCCCACACCCGAAACGGCCCTGGTCTACGGCGGGACCTGTCTCTTCGAGGGCACGGAGCTGTCCGAGGGCCGGGGCACCACCCGCCCGTTCGAGCTGCTGGGCGCCCCGGGGATCGACGGCCGGTGGGCGGAGGCGGCCAACGCCCTCGAACTGCCCGGGGTCCGGTTCCGGGAGGCGTACTTCGCCCCCACGTTCGGCAAGCACCAGGGGAAGACGGTCGGCGGGGTCCAGCTCCACGTCCACGACCGGGCCGCCTTCGATCCGGTCCGGACCGGGGTGGGACTGCTGGTCACCGCCCGGCGCGCCTGGCGCGACTTCGCCTGGCTGCGGTCCAATCCGACCTGGCTCGACACCCTGACGGGTTCGCCGCTGGTCCGCACGATGGTGGACGCGGGCGCCGGGACGGACGAGATCACCGGCGCGTGGCAGGAGGGCCTGACCGCGTTCCGCTCCGTACGGCGGCGTTATCTGCGGTACTGAGCCGCCCTTTACGGCTACCCGGCCCCGGTGGCGGTGGACAGCCCCACCACCGGGCCGGGGGACCACCGGCTGGCCCGTCATGATCGTCGGACCGCAGGGTGGCGGTACAATCACTCCGAACAGGCCGCAGTCCGGCCCTCCCCGGCGCGCCGTCCTGGGCGCGGCCACCGCCACGGCGCTCGGCACCCTTCTCGCGGGTACGGCCCCGGCCGCCGCGTCCCCCTCGTCCGGACCGCTCCCGGCCGCCCGCCGCGCACCCGCCGACCCGCTGCCCGCCCTGCGGGCCGCCGCCCGCCCCCTCACCGATCTCGGCCCGCTGGAGCGGATGACCGGCCGGGCCTCGATCGTCGGGATCGGCGAGGCCACCCACAACTCAAGTGAGTTCTTCCGGACCAAGAACCGGATCTTCCAGCGGCTGGTGGAGCGGCGGGGGTTCACCGCCTTCGCCCTGGAGGCGCCCTGGAGTACGGGGCTGCGGCTCGACTCCTGGGTCCTGCGGGGCGAGGGCGATATCGAGCGGATCATGCGCGAGGAACTCCAGAGCACCTACTTCCTCTGGCGCACCCGGGAGTTCCTGGATCTCTTCCGCTGGATGCGGGAGCACAACATCCGGCATCCGGACCGGCCCGTGCGGTTCCTCGGCAACGACTGCGCCTACGCGGGCCCGGAACTCTTCGACCGGGTCATGGAGTGGGTCGCGGTCCGGCATCCGGCCCTGTCGCCCCGGATCCGGGCGCTCTACGCCGCGTCCCGGCCGGCCGGATCCGTGGCCGAGACCATCGACGGATACCTCGTCCGGCCGATCGAGGAGCGCCGGGCGCTGGCGAAGGACGTACGGAGGGCGCTGGAGCTGCTGCGGGCCGCCCCGGCCGGACCCCGGGAGTCCGCCGGGGAACGCGCCTGGATGCTCCAGCACGCGCACGCCATCGCCCAGGTCGGACGCATGCATTCATACGATTATTTCAACGCGGCGCAGTCCCGGGAGATGATGCGCTACCGAGACCGGATCATGGCCCGGAACACCGTGTGGTGGCATCGGACGACCGGACACAAGGTGCTCCTGTCGGCCCATAACGAACATGTGGGTTACGAGCCGCTGCGGCCGGATCTCTACCCCCGCGTCCAGGGCGGCTTCATCCGGGACATGGTCGGCGACGGCTACGTCAGCGCCGGATTCACCTTCGGCCGGGGATCGTTCAACGCGCTCGACCTGACCACTCCGGGCGAGCCGGTGCGCCGCTTCTCGGTGGGCCCGCCCGGTCCCGGCTCCCACGAGGAGGTCCTGGAACGGGTCTCGGAGACCGACTACTACCTCGATATGCGTACGGCGGCTCCGGCCGCCCGGGACCGGCTGGATCTCGCGTGCCCCGTCCGCAGCATCGGCAACTCCTGGCCCGAATCGCCGGTCACGGCCCAGCTGCTGCCCACCTATGACGTACTGATCCACCTCCCCCGGATCACCGCGGCCGACCGGATCTGATCCGGTCCCTTCCGAGGTGTGGCCGGACTCCCCCTTGCGCAGGATCCTGCTGAGGGGTCCCGCGTACGGGGCGGGATCACCGGGGGGAGGGGAACGGTCATGGCGCGAATCGGCGGCCCGGGGCCGTATCAGGACATCGGTTTCGACCGGGACGGCGATGTCGACCCGGAGCAGCGGCACCGGCTGCTCGGACTGGAGGTCACCGATCTGGTGATGTTCGCCCATGGCCGGAACCAGTCGCCGGCCGCGGCGTACGAGCTGTACGCGGACTTCTTCTCGGCCTTTCCGGCGCTGACGGGACGGGGCGTCCGGCTGGGGTACGCGGGGGTGGGGTGGCCGTCGATGACCTTCCCCGACGAGATCCCGGCCCCCGGCCCGGTGTCCGGCCCGCCCGGGGGCGGGGGGCTCGACGGCGACACGTACCAGGCGCTGCTCACGCTCTTCCCCGGGCACGGGGAGACCGTGGCCCGGCTGGCGGCGCTGCTGGTGGAGCGGCCCGACTCGGCCGCGGCCGTCGGCGACTTCGGGCGGCTCGCGCGGCGGCTGGCCCGGGTCCCGGCGGGCGGTCTGGAGTCGCACCGGTTCACCGACGACCTGCCCGGCGACGAGCAGGGGCCGCCCGCCGTGCTGTACGAGGACCCGCTGTCGCTCTGCCGGAGGTTCGCCGGGGCGCTGGAGGCGGTGGACGGCTCCGGCCGGTACGAGGGGCCGGGGTCGTACGGCGGACCGGGTCCGTACGACGGGCCGGGGGCCTCCGGTCCGTACCGGTCGTACCGGTCGGGCGGGTCCTACGACGGGCCGGGGCGGGTCTGGCGCGGGGCCCGCGAACTGCTGCGGCAGACCACGTACTACGCGCTGAAGCGCCGCGCGGGTGCCGTCGGGGAACTGGGGCTCGGCCCGCTGCTGGGCCAGTTGGCCCGGAGCCGTCCGGCGCTCCGGGTCCATCTGGTGGGGCACGGCCAGGGGGCCCGGCTGGTCGCCTTCGCCCTGCGCGGACTCCCCGACGAGGTCCGGACGGTGAAGTCGGTGACCCTGCTCCAGGGCGCGTTCTCGCACTACGCCTTCGCCTCCCGGCTGCCGCACGCGCCCGGCCGGGCGGGGGCGCTGGGGGCGATGGAGCAGCGGGTCGACGGTCCGGTGGTGGCCTGCCACTCCCGCCACGACGGCGCGCTCGGCACCCTGTACCCGGTCGCGTCGGCACCCGCGCACGACGACCGGGACCCCGGCCCGGACGCGGTCGGCGACCGGCGCTGGTGGGCCCTGGGCCACAGCGGGATCCACGGGGTGGGCTCGGCGGTCCGGCTCACCCTCGACGACGCGCTCCGGGAGTCGCTGCCCCGGAAGGGGTGTGTGAGCGTCGACGCCTCGTCGGTGGTACGGAGCGGGGCGCCGCCGTCCGGCGCGCACGGTGACATCTGCCACGAGGAACTGGCCCGGCTGATCGTGGCGGCGGGCGGCCTGGGCGAGTGAACTCCGGGCGGGCGGGCGGCTGGGCGGTTGATGGGCTTCGGCGGAGGCGGTCGCGGGGGTGTCCCGGGCGGAGCCGTCAGGAACCAAGTGCGGAAGGCGATCGTTCGTTCGTGAGAGGGCCGTTCGGCGTGGGACTTTCGGGGCAGGCGGAGTGTACGAGGAGGCGGTGACCGTGCTCGGAGCCGGTTCCCGGTATGTCCGGGAGATCCGCTGATGGCTTCGATCGGATTTCCGATGGAGCCGGATCGGGCGCTCGTACGTCCATTCCTCGACGCCGAAGCAGCAGTGACGGAGGTGGCGGTGACGATGGCCGGTTTCCGGAGTCTTGCGAGACAGGTGCGCGATCCGCGGTGCGACTTGGCACTGCGGCGCTACTCCCTGCGCAAGTGCCTTGAGCGGTTCGCCCCGTACGGGCACCGCGCGACCTGGGACCATCTGTGCGCCCGGCACGGCTTCGGTCCCGAGGACAGGTCGCCCGACCCGGCGCGGCTGGTGGCCGCGCTGGACGAGTTGGAACGTGCGCGGGCCGTATGGCTCGCCTACGAGGAGGACTTCGCCGACCGCCGCAAGCGCGAGAAGCACGACGGGCTGCGCCGGCTGGCCTCCTCCGACGAATGGCACCGGCATGTGTGGGGCGGCAACGGGGTGGCCCGCTGCGACAGCCCCCGGGCACACCCCTCGGTACCGCTGGACGAGGTGCTGCGGCGGCTGGTGGCGGCGCTGGCGGGCGAACCCGGCGCCGACTGCCCGGTCTGCGGTACGACGGCGATCGTATGGCGGCACGACCTGACGAACGATCCGTGGACCGGACCCGTCTGCACGGACTGCGGGATAGTCGTGCCCCGCCCGGTGCTCACGGACGATGTGGTCGCGGCTGCCCAGCGGGCGGCCCGGCGCGAGGTACTGGCCTCCGTGGCCTGAACCCCGGTGCGCGTGCGCCTCGGTGCGCACGCGCGGCGGCCGGGCGTTCCGGATCCCGAACCACCCCGACCCGAACCGACCCGGCCCGACCTGAACCGACCCGGCCCGACCTGAACCGACCCGAACCACGGTGCCGAACCGCGGGAGCCGTCCGGTGCGTCCCGGGCCGGTCCCCCGGGAGCGATCCGTCCCTGCCCGACCGGGTGCCGGAGACCCGGGCGCCTGCCGGGACGTATCAGAGGGAAAACCGTTGGCCCCACCCATTTGTCCGGCGGAGAGTTGGCATCACGCGCCGTGCCGCCGATGGACGGCGCGGACGCGGGGGCGGGCCTGACACGGGGGTGCGGGCCCGCCTCGGAACGCGCGGGCCGCCCCGCGATCGCGGTCAGCAGCCGCCGGGGCCTTCGCAGCCGAACTCCGGGGCCTCGTCCCGGCCGGACCGGCGTACGGGCTTCCCCGACTTCCCCGGCTTCTCGGGTTTCCCCGATTCCGCTGATTCCCCCGGTTCCGCCGATTCCGCCTGCTTCCCGGCTGCCGCGGGCTTCGTACCGTCCGCCCGCTCCGCACCGGGGCCCGGTCCGGCCTCCCACAGCGGGCCCGGCATCAGCCGGGAGCCGGGCCTGCGGCGGCCGAATGCGTCCTCGGGGTTGGAGAGCGCACAGGTCTCCATGGAGAGACAGCCGCAGCCGATGCACTCGGTGAGGGTGTCCCGCAGCCGTCCCAGCTGCTTGATCCGCTCGTCCAGTTCCCGGCGCCAGGTGTGGGAGAGCCGCGCCCAGTCGTCCCGGTCCGGGGTCCGTCCCTCGGGCAGCTCCATCAGCGCGTCGCGGATGGTGGCGAGCGGGATCCCGACCCGCTGCGCCGCCCGGACGAACGCCACCCGGCGCAGCGTGTCCCTGGTGTAGCGGCGCTGATTGCCGCTGGTACGGCGGCTGTGAATCAGCCCCTTGGACTCGTAGAAGTGCAGGGCCGATACGGCGGCTCCGCTGCGCTGCGAGAGCTGGCCGACCGTGAGTTCCTGACTGGTGTCGGTTGTTGGGGCCACCCCGCGAACCCTACTGGGTGGTCCGTTGACACGGGACTCCGGCCCGAGCATGCTGAGCAAGCGCTCAGATCAGCGGCACGGGCCGTACCGCGCCGTACCGCCGCCCGAGAGTCAGGACCGCCGCATGGCAGCGCCCAGGATCTTCACCTCAGCCGACGAACTGCGCGCCGCCGTCGGCGAGCCGCTGGGCCACAGCGACTGGCTGGAGGTCGACCAGCGGCGGATCGATCTCTTCGCCGAGGCCACCGGCGACCACCAGTGGATCCATGTCGATCCGGAGCGGGCCGCCCTGGGGCCGTTCGAAGGCACCATCGCCCACGGCTATCTGACCCTCTCACTGCTGCCGCTGCTGGTTCCGCAGGTACTGAGGGTGGAGGGGGTGCGGATGGGTCTCAACTACGGGACGAACAAGGTCCGCTTCCCCGCCCCGGTCCCGGTCGGCTCCCGGGTCCGGGCCGCCGTCACCCTGCGGGAGGTCACGGAGGCGGGCGGCGGGGTCCAGGTGGTCGCCGCGGTGACGGTGGAGCGCGAGGGCCGGGAGAAGCCGGTCTGCGTGGCCGAGTCGGTCTCCCGCTACTTCTTCTGAGCCGCCCGCACGGGTACGGCGGGTACCGGCCCGGGTCCGGTCGCGGCGGCGGTTCAGCGCTTCGCGGAGACCATCCGCAGCACCAGGTCCGCGTAGAGCGCGCCGACCTCGTCGGGGGTGCGGCGGCCGTTGACATTGAACCAGCGGGCGACGTCGATACAGAGGGAGAGCACGGCCAGGGTCGTCCCGGGCACGTCCGGCACGTCGAACTCGCCCGACTCCACCCCGTCGTGGATGATCCCGCGCACCACGGCGTCGCTGCGGCGGCGCAGCGCCACGATCTCGGTCCGGTGCTCGGGGGCGAGCGCGTCGAGTTCGTACTGCACGACCCGGGCGGTGTCGTGCCGTCCCGCGTGCCAGCGGACGAACGACGCGACGGCGTCGGCGAGCCGCTCGCCCGGGGTGCCGTCCCGTTCGGCGGCGGCGGAGAGCACCTGGAGGGCCCGGGTGTGCCCGAGGCTGCTGATCCGGTGCAGCAGCTCTTCTTTGGTCTTGTAGTGGATATAGAGCGCGGCCGGGCTCATCCCGGCCCGGCTCGCGATATCGCGGGTGGTGGTGGCGTGGTAGCCGCGCTCGGCGAATGCCTCGACCGCGGCGACGAGCAGTCTGCGGGCCGCCTCGGGGGCCACCTCGCCCCAGGGGGCGTCCCCGGGCCCTTCGGTGTCCCCGGCCGCGCGGCCGGGGACGCCCTCGGCACCGCGGCCTGGGACGGTCTCCTCGGTCCCGCGGTCGGGCGTCGTGTCGTCGGCCGCGCTCATCGGCTCTCTCCTTCGGCTCTGTGGGGGGGAATCACCATACCCCGAGGGGTGAGCAAGCGCTTAGCCCGTCTCCGCCGGACGGCGCCGGACACACGGGCCGGGGTCGAGGGTCGAGATTCGGGGCCGGGGCCGGTATCGGAACCCGCGCCGACTCGCCACAGGGCCAGGACCGGGACCGGGCCGCCTCCGGAGGCCGTCAGAAGGCCGAGACCCCGGTCAGCGCCCGGCCGATGATCAGCTTCTGGATCTGGCTGGTGCCTTTGTAGAGTGTCATCACCCGGGCGTCCCGGACCAGCTTTCCGACCGGGTACTCGTCGATATAGCCATAGCCACCGTAGACCTGGAGCGCGTTGTTGGCCGCCCGGACGGCGGCCTCGGAGGCGTAGAGCTTGGCCTGGGATGCGGCCGTGGCGAAGTCGGCGCCCCGGTCGATCAGATCCGCCACCCGCCAGGTCAGCAACCGGGCCGCGGCGACGTCCACGGAGATATCGCTGATCAGCTCCTGCACCAGCTGATGACCGGCGATGGGGCGGCCGAACTGCTCGCGCTCCCCGGCGTAGCCGACGGCCGCGTCCAGCGCCGCCCGGGCGATCCCGACACACCCCGCGGCGACCGACATCCGCCCCTTGGTGAGGGCCGACATGGCCACCGAGAACCCCTTGCCCTCCGGTCCGAGCAGGGCGGACGCGGGCACCCGCACCCGGTCGAGCGCCAGCTCGGCGGTGGCCTGGCCGCGCAGTCCGAGCTTGCCGTGGACCGGCGTCCTGGTCAGCCCGGGACTGTCGGTGGGCACCAGGAAGGCCGAGACGCCCCGGTACCCCGGTACGTCACCGGTCCTGGCGAAGATCAGCGCCAGATCGGCCCAGGTGCCGTTGGTGATGAACATCTTGGTTCCGGTGAGCAGATAGTCGCCGCCGTCCCGGACCGCCCGGGTGGCCAGATTCCCGGCGTCGGAGCCGCTGCCGGGCTCGGTGAGCCCGAAGCAGCCCAGCAGTCCGCCCGAGGTGAGGCCGGGCAGCCAGGCGCGCTTCTGGTCCTCGTCGCCCCAGGCCGCGATGGTCTTGGCGACCAGCCCGAGGGAGACCGAGACGATGCCTCGCACGGAGGAGTCGCCGCGCCCCAGCTCCTCGGTGACCAGGCAGTACGTCAGATGGTCGCCGCCCGAGCCGCCGTACGCCTCGTCGACGGTGAGCCCGAGGAAGCCCAGCTCGCCCAGGAGCCGGACGATCCCCCGGTCGACGCTCTCGGCCCGGTCCCACTCGGCGGCGTACGGGGCGACCTCGCGCCGTACGAAGTCCTCGGCGAGCCGCCGTACCGCCGACTGCTCGTCGCTCAAGGCCAGATCCATCGTTCCCGCCCCTCTTTAACTACCACTGCTAGTTTTATATGGCGGCTCTACTATGTGCCCCATGGCCAGACCCCGCAAGCCCCTGCTCAGCCGGGACCGGATCATCGCCGCGGCGGGCGCGCTCGTGGACGCCGAGGGGCTCGAAGCGGTCTCCACCCGGAGGCTCGCCGCCGAACTCGGCGTCAGCGGGCCGTCGCTCTACAACCACTTCCGGACCAAGGACGAGATACTGGAGGCCGTCGCGGACGCGGTGAGCGCGCAGGTCGATCTGTCGATGTTCGACCCCGGGGACGGCCGGGAGTGGCCGACGGCGCTCTACGACTGGGCGCACTCGTACCGCGCGGCGCTGCGGGCGCATCCGAACATCGTCCCGGTACTCGCCAGGGGGCCCGGCCGCCGCCCCGCCGGGCTGCGGGTCGCCGACGCGGTCTTCGGCGCGATGGTGCGCGCGGGCTGGCCCCCGGCCCAGGCCACCCGGATCGGCGCGCTGATGCGGTACTTCGTCACCGGCTCGGCGCTGGGCTCCTTCGCCCGCGGCTTCGTGGACGACGCGGCGGCGTACGACGCGGCCGACTACCCCCATCTGGGCCGGGCGCATCTGCTGGCCGAGCACCAGGAGCGGGTGGACGAGGGCGCGTTCGAGACCGGGCTGCGGGCGATCGTGGACGGCCTCTCGACCCAGTACGCGGCCCTGGCCAGGGGCTGAGGCGCCGGTCGGCCCGGAGCCGGGGCGCCGGATCCGCCGTACGGTCAGCCGAACCGGCTGCCCGGTACCCCCGGCGGGCCGGGCGGCGCCGGACAGAGCCGGTCGCCCCGGTGGTCGAAGACATAGCTCTGGGCGACGTCGACCAGCAGGGGCACCTGCGCCCCCGGCCGCAGCCAGGTGTCGGGCCCGGTCCTGACCACCAGATCGCAGTCGGGCAGCGGCGGGCTCTCGGGGTCGTAGGGTCCGTACGCCCCGTACGGGACCGGACCGGCGCCCCCCGTGCCCCCGGCCCCCGCCGGGACCGCCCCGGAGGCCGCCCGCTCCCGCAGCCGGGCCAGTACCCGGGGCCGGACCCCGGCGCCCCCGGCCGGGCCCGGACGGCGGCGGCCAGCGGCCCGGGTGCCGGGCGGGGCGGGGGCGCGGGCCGATTCGAGTTCGGGCACCACGGCGGGCCGCGAGCCGGTGTTCAAATGGACCAGCGCCTCGTGCCCCTGGTACTCCACATAGCTGACGGTCCCGGAGAGCAGCGCCTCCCCCGGGCGGGCCAGGCCCGGTGCGGCGATCCGTACGGCACCGGCCCGCAGTCCGAGGATCACCCGGCGGCCCTGGTACGCCCGGAGGGCGTGGTGGTCGGGGCCGAGCGGTTCGGGCAGCTCCAGCCGCTGGCTGCCCAGCTCGAACGCCATCCCGTCGGCGAGCGGGGCGTGGACGACGGCCTGGAGCAGATTGATCCGGGGCGTGCCGAGGAAGGCCGCGACGAAGAGGTTCCGGGGCCGGGTGTAGATCTCGCGCGGGGTGCCGGTCTGCTGGAGGACCCCGTCGCGCAGTACGGCGATCCGGTCGCCCAGGGACATCGCCTCGGCCTGGTCGTGGGTGACGTAGACGGTGGTGGCGCCGGTGGCGCGGGTCAGCCTCGACAGCTCGGCCCGCAGATAGTCGCGGAGCTTGACGTCGAGATGGGCGAGGGGTTCGTCCATCAGGAAGGCGGACGGGCGCCGGGAGATGGCCCGGCCCATGGCGACCCGCTGGCGCTCCCCGCCGGAGAGCTGAGCGGGGTAGCGGTCGAGGACGTCCTCGATACCGAGCGCCCTGGCGGTGGCCTCGACCCGGGACCGCCGCTCTCCGCGCGGGCTGGTCGGCCGGAGCGGGAAGCCGATGTTGTCCCGGTTGGTCATGGTCGGATAGAGGGCGAAGTTCTGGAAGACCATCGCCATGTCCCGTTCGCGGGGCGGGAGATGGGCGGCCGATTCGCCGTCGAGCAGCAGTCGGCCGTCGGTGATGTCCTCCAGTCCGGCGATCATCCGGAGCACCGTCGATTTACCGCAGCCGGACGGTCCGAGGAGGACCAGGAATTCCGCCGGGCGGATGTCGAGGCTGATTCGGTGGACGGCGAACGGTCCGCGTCGGCCGTAGCGCTTGGAGACGTGCTGGAGCGAGATGGCGCGCGTCATGGGGTACCGCCGTCGGGTGGGGGTGGGCGATGGACCGGAAAACTAGCCCACGACCCCCTTTTCGGGGAATGCGTCGGACGGCCGTTCCGGCATTGCTTTTCCGATCCTTGACGCCCGTCCGCCGTATGCACGTGCAGATGCTCGGGCGTGCCGGTCAATTCACCCGTTCCGGCCGGGAATTCACCGCGGCACGCACGAACCGCGGCACGCGCGTACCGCCGAGGGCCCGAACCACCCCGCGGGCCTGTACCGCCGCGGGCACGACCGCGCCCCGGCGGCCCTTGACGGGCGACCGGGGCGCGGGGGGCGCGGCGGAGGAAGGCCGCCGCACCGCTCCGGGGGATCCCGTACGGCTCCGGCGAGGGTGACCGGGCTCCGTACGGCGGGGTTCAGATGATGCCGAAGAGGACTCCGGCGGCGAGCACCACGAGCGAGGTCAGCGCGGCCCACTTGACGGTGAACCGGGTGTGGTCGCCGAACTCGACCTTCGCCATGCCGACCAGGACGTAGACGGCGGGGACCAGCGGGCTGGACATGTGCAGCGCCTGGCCGACGAGGGAGGCGCGGGCGATCTCCAGCGGCGACACCCCGTGGGCGGCGCCCGCCTCGGCGAGGACGGGCAGGACGCCGAAGTAGAAGCCGTCGTTGGACATGAAGTAGGTGAGGGGCAGGCTCAGCAGACCGGTGACGATGGCCATGTGCGGGCCCATGCCCTCGGGGACCGTGTCGACCAGCCAGTCGGCCATGCTCTGGACCATGCCGGTGCCGGTGAGGACTCCGGTGAAGACGGCGGCGGCGAAGACCATGCCGGAGACGTTCAGCACGTTCTCGGCGTGGGCGCCGATCCGGGCCTTCTGCTCGGCCATGTTGGGGTAGTTGACGGTGAGCGCGAGGGCGGCACCGAGCAGGAACAGCACCGGGATGGGCAGCAGCTCCATGATCATCGCGGTGAGCAGGGCGATGGTCAGACCGGCGTTGAACCAGTAGAGCTTGGGGCGCAGGGTGGGCCGGTTGGGGTCGAGGCCCTGGAAGCCGCCCTCGGGCTCGTCGTCCGCGCCGGAGGCGGAGGCGTCACTGCCGGGGCCGCTGGTCTCGTCGGAGGAACCGGAACCCGAGCCGGAGCCGGAGCCCGTGGCGGTGCCGGAGCCGGAACCGGAGGTCTTGCCCTTGTTCCGGCCGCCCTCGGACCCGGCCTCGCCGCCGGAACCGGACTTCACCAGGACGGTCTCGGTGCTCTCGGACTCCTCGGTGAGGTCCTTGGCGGTGCCCCGGCTCAGGGCGTCGTCCAGCGACAGGTAGCCGAGCCGCTTGCGCTCCCGCAGACCGAGGACGTAGGCGAGGATGAAGACGCAGAGGAGGCCCACCAGGAGCGCCGGGATCATCGGGACGAAGATGTCGGCGGCGTCGAGCTTGAGGGCGGTGGCGGCCCGGGCGGTGGGACCGCCCCAGGGCAGGGTGTTCATCACACCGTTGGCGGTGGCGGCGATACCGGTCATCACGACCAGGCTCATCTTCAGCCGCTTGTACAGCGGATACATCGCCGAGACGGTGATCATGAAGGTGGTGGAGCCGTCGCCGTCGAGGGAGACGATCGCGGCGAGCAGCGCCGTACCGACCACGACCCGCATCGGGTCGGCCTTGCAGAACCGCAGGATGCCTCGGACGATCGGGTCGAAGAGACCGACGTCGATCATGACACCGAAATAGACGATGGCGAACATCAGCATCGCCGCGGTGGGGGCGAGATTGCCCACGCCCTCGATGACGTAGTCGCCGAGCTTCGCGCCGTCTCCGACGATGACGCAGAAGAGTGCGGGGATCAGGACCAGCGCCGCGATGGGCGACATCTTCTTCATCATGATCAGGACCAGGAAGGTCGCAATCATGGCGAAGCCGAGGATTGTCAGCATGGGGGGCTACCTAACGTTCATCCTTGAACTCCCACCGGAGCGGCGGTCCGCAAGACGTTAGGTCGCGTCAAATGGCGTTAACAAGATGTTGACGTGCGAGCAATACGAGCAAAACCCCAGGTGAACCGGGAACAGGCACGGGAGGCCCGGGAAATCGGGCTTCCCGGAGTGTTACGAAACCCCGGGCCGGACGGGTTCCGGCCGGACCGGGAAGCCGTCGGGTACGGCCGTTCGGAGGGGGAGGCGCCGGTCACGGCGGGCCGGGGTATCAGGGGTATCAGCCGTCGAGCGTGCGGGAGAGATAGCCGCGCAGCAGTTCCCGGGTCTCGGCGACGATCGCCGGATCGCCCGACCCGTCCACCCGGAAGGCCAGCCGGAGCACCGCGTCCGCGGCCTCCACCGCGACCAGGACGGTCCGCCGGAGCGCGGCGTCGGCGGGGCGGCCGAGCTGTGCGGCGACGACGGGCAGCAGCCGGTCGGCGAGGGCGTGGCCGGTTCCGGCCGGGGGGCCGTCGGCGGGGATCCGGTGACCGAAGTCCACCAGGGAGAAGCCGGGCACCGTCCGGCGCATCGCCAGGTACTCGTCCAGTACGGCGTCGAGCAGTCCGCGCCACTCCCCCGGCGGCAGGGCGGCGGTGCGCTCGGCGACCCGCCGGGCGAACCGGTCCAGATTCCGGGCGGCCAGCGCGTCGGCGAGGGCCCGCTTGTTGCCGAAGAAACGGTAGACGGAGCCGATCGGCACCCCGGCCCTGGCGGCGACCGCCCGGGTGGAGAGCGCTTCGTACCCGGTCTCGTCGAGGAGTTCGGCACAGGCGTCGAGGATCCGCGCCAGCCGCTCCGCGCTCCGCCGCTGGACGGGTTCCCGCCGTAGATGGGGGTGGGCCACGCCGCCCATCATGCCCGGCCGGTGCCGTCGGCGGGACCGGCCGGGCCCGTGCCGTTGACGGGACCGTCCGGCAATCCTACGGTTGAGCATAGGAATGGATTCCCGGGCACCCCGGGCTCCGGACCGAACAGTCACGAGGATCGTCACGAGGGGCATTCCTCCGGCACCGGGAGCGGCCATGAGCGGACACGGGCAGACGACGGACACGGGCGGGACGGCGGCCGGACGGGCGCGGCGGGCCGCGGCCCTGGAGTACTCCGCCGGGTTCGGCAACGAGCACGCGTCGGAGGCGCTGCCCGGGGCGCTCCCCGTCGGCCGCAACTCCCCCCAGCGCGCCCCGCACGGGCTCTACGCGGAACAGCTCAGCGGCTCCGCGTTCACCGAGCCCCGGTCCGAGAACCGCCGCTCCTGGCTCTACCGGATCCGCCCGTCGGCCGCCCATCCGCCGCTCCGCAGGGCCGACGGCGGCACCCTGCGCGGCGCGCCCTTCACCGAGACGGTCCCGGACCCCAACCGGCTGCGGTGGGATCCGCTGCCCGAGCCCGCCCCGGACACCGACTGGCTGGCCGGTCTGTGGACCCTCGGCGGCAACGGCGACCCGGCCCGGCGGACCGGTATGGCCATCCACCTGTACCACGCGAACGCCTCCATGACCGACCGGGTCTTCGGCGACGCCGACGGCGAGCTGCTGATCGTCCCGGAGCTGGGCGGGCTGCTGCTGGTGACCGAGCTGGGCGTGCTGGCGGCCCGCCCGGGCGAGATCGCCCTGATCCCGCGCGGGGTCCGGTTCCGGGTCGAGCTGCTGGACGAGCGGGCCAGGGGGTACGTCTGCGAGAACCACGGCCGCCCGTTCCGCCTCCCGGACCTGGGGCCGATCGGCGCCAACGGGCTGGCCAACCCCCGGGACTTCCGCGCCCCCACCGCCGCCTACGAGGACGTCGAACGCCCGGTGGAGGTGGTCACCAAGTACTGCGGGAACCTCTGGTCCGCGACCTACGACCACTCGCCGCTCGATGTGGTCGCCTGGCACGGCACCCACACCCCGTACGTCTACGACCTGCGCCGGTTCAATGTCATCGGCACCATCTCGTACGACCACCCGGACCCTTCGATCTTCACCGTGCTCACCGCCCCCACCGACACCCCGGGCCTGGCCGCCGTGGACTTCGTGGTCTTCGCGCCGCGCTGGCTGGTCGGCGAGGACACCTTCCGGCCGCCGTACTTCCACCGCAATGTGATGAGCGAGTACATGGGCCTGATCGAGGGCGCCTACGACGCCAAGACCGCGGGCAAGGGCGGCTTCGTCCCCGGCGGCGGCTCCCTCCATCCGATGATGTCGGCGCACGGCCCGGACCGGGAGACCTTCGAGCGGGCCAGCGCCGCCGAGCTGCGCCCGCAGAAACTCGACGACGGACTCGCGTTCATGTTCGAGACCCGTTGGCCCGTACTCGCCACCCGGCAGGCCGCCGAGGCCGGACACCGCCAGAAGGGGTACGACGGCGTATGGCAGGGTCTGGAACGTCATTTCCCCTCCTGACACTCCTTCCGGACCCGGCACTCCCCCGACCCGGAGAACGGAGCCGCCGTGACCCCCTCCTTCGCCCCCGACTCGCTCGTCCTGAACCGCAAGCTGCCGCTGTGGTACCAGGTCTCGCAGTCGTTGCGCGCCTCCATACTGGGCCGGGCGCCCGAGGCGTCCCTGCGGCTGCCGACCGAGGAGCAGCTCGCCGCGCACTACGGCGTCAGTGTGCTCACCATGCGCCAAGCGCTGAAGGAGCTGGAGGAGGAGGGCCTGATCAGCAGGCACCGGCGGCGCGGCACGTTCATCGAGCCGGGGGCCCGCCGGGGCGCCCCCCGGCGGCTGCTGGGCTCGATCGACGCCATCGTGGCCCAGCAGTCGGGCGAGCGGACGACCGTCCTCGGCCACGGCCCCGAACCGGTCCCCGGGGAGCTGGCCGAGCACTTCCCGGACCTGGCCGAGGTGATGACGTACCGCAGGCTGCGCCGGGACGGGGAGACCGGTGAGCCGACCAACTGGGCGGAGAACGCGGTCAGACCCGAACTCGCGGCCCTGATCGACGTCACCGATCTGGAGCGGTGGCCGATGACGAAGGTGCTGCGGGACGCGGTGGGCGTCCGGATCGGCCGGATCACGGACACGGTCGAGGCCCGGCTGGCGGACCCACCGACGGCGGAACTCCTCCAGGTGCCGCTGCTCAGCCCGATCCTGCACTACACCGGGGTCACCCATGACACGGCGGGCCGGGTGGTCGACGTGGCCCGGATCCGCTACCGGGGCGACCGCTTCTCGTTCTCCGTCACGGTCGACGCCCCGTAGGCCGGGCCGCCCGGTTCGCGGGCGTCACGGGCGGCGGCGTGGACCGGGCGGGATCGGAAAGAATGAGCCCATGCCGATGCTCGACGCGCTGCTGCCCTGGGGCGTCCGCCCGCTGCGGACGGGCCGCTCCTGGATCCTGGCCCCGGACCCGGGAACGCTGACGGAGCGATGGAACGCGGTGGTACGGGCCCCGGAGGCCGAGCGGGCCGCGCTCTTCGTACCCAGCCGCGGCAGAACGCCCCGGTCCGCCGTGGCGCAGCTGCCGGGACAGCGCGGCGGTACGGGCCGGTTCGCCCGGGAGACCGGCCGCTGCCCGGACCCCGTACCGATCCTCCACGGCCCCTTCGACCGGCAGTGGCTGCTGCCCGACCACCGGCTGATCGACGAGGCCCGGCCCGAGCTGTGGCGGGTGGCGGGCCCGGACCAGATCTTCCTGGTGGAGCCGGGTACGGCCACGGGGCCTTCGGCCGGGATCGCCGGGCTCGCCGGGCCGCCGGTCATCGCATCGCCCTGGCTGCCCGACGGCAGCTCACCGGCGGGGCGGCCGGGCCTGATCCGGCCCCTGTTCCGCAGGCCCGGCGGGCGGGAGCCCAATCTCGCCCCGGGGCTGACCGGGGCACTGACCGCGGCGTACGGCCGGGAGGTCACCGCCCGGGACGTGCTGTGCTGGATCCTGGCGGCGGCCCGCCCCACCCCCGCCGGTTGCGAGGTCCCGCTGCCCGCCGGGTCCGCCGTCTGGGCCGAGGGCGTGGCGCTGGGCGGGGAGTTGCTGGAGATCCAGCTCAGGGGCGCGCACGGCGGTGAGCGGCCCCGGCTGCCCGGCGGGCGCCGGCCGTACGTCCGCACGGCGCCGCCGCCCCGGCCCGGCACGATCGACTACGACCCGGCGACGGAGACCCTGCTGCTGGACACGGGCCGGATCGCCCCGGTCCCGGCGGCGGCCTGGGAGCTGCACAGCGGCGGGGTACGGGTCCTGGAGCACTGGTTCACGGCCCGGACGGGACCGGCGGGTCCGGAGCCGCTGGCGGGGATCGGGCCCACCGGATGGCCCCGGGAGTGGACCTCGGACCTGCTGGAGCTGATCACCGTGCTGGCGCTGCTCGGCGAACGGCTCGCCCGGCGGGCGGCCCTGACCGCACCGGACGCCTTCACCGAGCTTTCGGCGCGTTCGGAGCTGCCGGGAGTGCTGCCCGCACCGGAGTGGACCCGGCGCCCGGCATCGGTCCTGGACCACCACGAGGAGGGCCCGGAGGGGCAGTTCGTCCTGCCTCTGGGCTGACGGCACGGCCGGGGGAACGGCCCGGGGCCGCCGGACGAGCCCGGGACGGCCGGGCGGCCCGGTCGCGGGGGCGTACGGAGGGCGGAAAGGGCACCGGGCGGGTGTCCTGGCCACGCGGGACCGCGCGGGCCTTCGGAAGGACCGGGGGTCACCGGGCCTCGTCGCCGGAGGCGGCACGGCGAGCGACGGGCACGGCGGGCGCGAACTGTCACGGGCGCCACGGGCCCGAGAGCGCGAACGGCCCGGTCCGCCGCGGGGAGGGCGGCGACCGGGCCGGAAAGGAAGGAGAGCCGACGCCTGAGCGCGGGGCCGCTCAGGCGGTGACACGTGACGCGGGGTGAGCGTGGACGATCCGGACGGCGGTCGCCCGGCAGCCGAAGGTCAGTGGCGGCTGCCGAGGAGCGTACGGCGGAGTCGACGCAGCGGCGCGAAGAGGGAAACCCGTCCACGACGGCCCCGGTCCCGCTCGTGCCTGAGGTCGCGCGAGGTCAGCTCCAGCATCAGGGACGTCGCCTCGACCGTCTCGCGCTGCGGGACGGCGGGGCCGCCCAGCACCGAGAGATGCCGGTCCAGACGCGAGCTGGTCGCGCTGCTCCCGCAGGTGATGGCAGGCACTCGCGGCCTGCTCCGCACTGTTATCTGTTCCATGACACTCCCCACCCGTAATGACGCACCCGGCCCGGGCAGGTTAACCCTATCGTCCCCAGGTGACACTCGTGTATCCCGCCTGCGCGATTCCCCGCGCCCCGTACGCGAGTTGACGCGCCCCTTTCGCCATCATTCAATTCGCCCCATTTCAGGGCTGGTTGGACATTCCGTCGAGGCGTCTCGCTCTGACCACGGCTTTCTCCGGAGCCTCTCACATCCCAGTCGCCCCAGCCGCCCCCGCCCGCTCCGTCGTCCCACCGGACCGGATCCGCACCGAGGAGTGATCGCTCTCACAGCAGCCGGAGGGTTTGCCGGGCCCGGACGGACGAAGTGGCGTCGCGAGGGGCGGCAGAAGGCCGGATTCCGGCTAACTTGGAAGGGTTTCCCCCGGGATTCCGGGACGCTCTGCGCCGCCGACCACCGCTGTCACGGATGGGGGCACCATGCACGGAGACCGACTCGTCGCCGACCGGTACCGGTTGGACGGCGCCCTGGGCGAAGGCGGAATGGGCGTGGTCTGGCGTGCCCGGGACGAGGTGCTCGGCCGCGAGGTGGCCGTCAAGGAGGTCCGCGCCCCGGCCGGGCTCTCCGACGACCAGGTACGGCGGCTCTACGCACGGCTGGAGCGCGAGGCCCGGGCCGCCGGGCGGATCGCGCACCGCAATGTGGTGACGGTGTACGACGTGGTGTTCGACCACGGCGGCGGGTCCCGTGGCGGTTCCGGCGGGTCCGGCGGGTCCGCCGACGGGCGGCGGCCGTGGATCGTGATGGAGCTGATCCGGGGGCTCTCCCTGGCCGATGTCCTGGCCGCCGAGGGCCCGCTGGCCCCGAGGCGCGCGGCGCGTATCGGCGCCGAGGTGCTGGCCGCCCTGACGGCGGCCCATGACGCGGGCGTACTGCATCGCGATGTGAAGCCGGGCAACGTCCTGATCGGCAACGACGGCCGGATCGTGCTCTCGGACTTCGGCATCGCGTCCCTGGAGGGCACCGATCAGCTCACCATGACGGGCGAGCTGATCGGCTCGCCGGAGTTCCTCGCCCCCGAGCGGGCCCTGGGGCGCACTCCGGGGCCCGCGTCGGATCTCTGGTCGCTGGGGGCGCTGCTGTACGCGGCGGTGGAGGGCGTCCCCCCGTTCCGTCAGCACACCCCGCTGTCCACCTTGCGGGCCGTGGTGGAGGACGAACTCCCGCCGCCCCGGCGGGCCGGGGAGCTGGCCGGGGTGATCGCCGGACTGCTCCGCAAGGATCCGGCGGAGCGGCCGTCGGCGGCCGACACCGCCCGGCGGCTGCGGCTGGTGGCCGCCGGGGGCACGCCGTCACCGGGGCCGTACAGCCCGACGGTCACCTCGGCGGGCCCGGTCCCGGACCCCGGCCCGATCGCGGGCTCCGGCCCGGGATCCGGTCCGGGGTACGGCTCCGGGGCCGGTCCGGCTCCCGGGTCCGAGGCGGTGACGACACCGTCGCCGGTACCACCGCCCGATCCCCTGGGGGGGCCGAAGCGGCCCGCGGCGGCCCTGGCGGCGGGCGCCGCGGTTCTGGTGATCGCCGCCGCCGGGCTGGCCTGGGCGCTGGTCGACGGCGCGCGGGACGGCGGCGGCCCGTCCGGCACCCCGGCCCCCGGGGTGTCCCGGCCGGCGCAGGCGGGCACCTCGCCCGGGGCCACCGGTGTCGCGGACCGTCCGGCGGGCAACGACGGAAGCGGCGCCGCGAAGGACCGCGGCTCGCCGCAGCCCGGGGCCCGGCAGACCGTGACGGTCCGGATCGAGGCCGTACGGGACCGCTATACCGGCGACTGCCCCCCGCCGGGCGCGGAGGCTCCCCTCTTCCGGGGCCGGATCGAGGTGGGCCGGACTCCGGCGGAGGTGACGTACCGCTGGACGACGGAGAGCGGTACGGCGGTCTCGGACCGGCGGACGGTCTCGTTCGGCGGGGGCTACGGGCGGACGCGGACGGTGGAGCACACCGTGGCGGCGTACCGCGACGGCGAGGTGCTCCGCGACCGGATCGGACTGGAGGTCCTGGGCCCGGTCGCGACGCGTTCGGAGTGGCTGGCGTACTCGGTGGAGTGCGACCCGGCGCCGTCGGAGTCGTCCGGCTCGCCGTCGGCCGCCGCCGAGGGAGCGACCGCCACGCCCTGAACCGCGCGGACCGGCCCCGCGGCCCGTACGGACCGGCACCAAGAGGGCGGGGCGTACGGGCCGGTGGGCGTACGGGCCGGTGCCGGGGCTTCCCCCGGCACCGGCGGCGCCGTCCCCCGCGGTTACGCGGCGGCCCGGAAGACCGGCAGATAGCCGCCGGACTGTCCGGCGGCGGTCGGGTGATAGGACTCGCCGATGTTGAGCCAGTTGACGCTGTGCAGCCAGGGCGCCGGGGAGCAGATCTCGTGTCCGGTGAAGGCGGACACCACTCCGGTGAAGGCGTAGCCGTGGTCGGCGGCGCGCTTGGCGATCGCGGTGTTCAGATGGTCGGACGCGCCGTTGATGGCGGCCCGCTCGGTCTCGCTCAGTCCGGCGAGACAGCCGCCGCCGAGTTGGTAGAAGCGGGGATAGCCGATGACGACGACCCGGGCGGACGGGGCCTTGGCGCGGATCGCCCGGTACACGCTGTCGAGCCGTCCGGGCAGGGTGTTGTCGACATATGCCTTCGCCTGGTTGACCCGGTTGACGCAGGCGGACTCGGACTGGAGGACACAGGTCGTCATCACATCGGCGAATCCGGCGTCGTTGCCGCCCACGGTGAGGGAGACCAGATCCGTTCCGGCGTTGACGGGGCCGAGCTGGCCGGCCGTGACATCGCTCGTCACCGCGCCGGAGCAGGCGGTGAAGGCGAACGAGGAGGGCGCGTTGGCATTCGCCCAGAGCCGGGGGTACGCACGGGTACTGCGCTTGCAGGAGCCGCTGGAGCTCTCGTAGTTCCCGGCCCCCACCCCGGAGGAGTAGGAGTCGCCGAGCGCCACATAGTCGACGGCGGCGGCCGTGGGCGCCGCCTGGGCCGGACCGGCCCCGGTGAGGGCGAGCACGGCACCGATCAGAAGCGCGGACGAGTACGTCAGAACGCGGGACAGCTTCATGGAACCTCCCCTGAGCAGAATCGCTGCGTCAACCGTGGTACCAGTCGGTAGGGTTGATTGAGAATGGACATGACAAGTGACGCAGGTCACTCTTCTTGACGCGAAGTCAAGGGCGGATGAGCATGGAGGACTCCAGATCAGGCTGCCCGGGAGCACACCCCGACATGCGGGACCAGACAGACACTTCGCCACGGATCGGTAGGGATCTTCCGCCGATCGTCGCCGGAGCGGCGACCGCCGTGGCCGGAATCGGTGCCGTACTCGCCCTTTCGGGCAGCGATTCACCCCTTCGCGCGCCCTTCGCCCTCTTCTTCCTGCTGCTCGGTCCGGCCGCCGGACTGTACGCGGTACTCCGGCGGTTGGAGCCCGGTGCCCGGGTCGCGACGGCCGTCGCGGGCGCCGCCGCGGTGGATCTCGTGCTCGCCGCCGGGCTCTCCCGGCTGGAGGCGCTGACGGCGGGCCCGGCGACGGCGGCTATCGTTGCTGTCACCGCACTGCTGTTCCTGTGGACGGCGGCGGACCGGAGGAACGAACGGTCCGGGGCGGATCCGGCGCGTCTTTGAACGCCCGGCCGAACGCCGGGAGACCGGCGGAGGAAAAACCTGCGAAAACAGTGAAACAAGAGGCCCGCGTTCCCGGGCTTGTCATACAGTCACCAATATCAATACCGTCATACATCCACACGCTTTTGCGACACCACGAAGCGGCTCAAGGGGAGGGCTCGCGTGCCGCGGTGTCCTGTGAGCGGGTGGGCGCGGTAGGGGGGTGCCGCGTGCCCGGTCCGGTCGCATGTGTTCGTCGTCGCCGCTCGGCGCCGAGCGCGTACCGGAGCCGTCCGCGCGGCCGTTTCTGCAGTTCGCCCGTTGTGCCGGAGCATTGCTCGGGCATGGCCGGGTGAGGCAAGACCCCCCTTTAAACCGGACAAGCGTCCGGACCGTCCGGCCGCGGACGGTCCACCGGTGGAGAGGGAAACAATCCATGAGTTCTGTGCTGCGCCCGGCCGACCCGGGGCACGATTCGCTGACGGCCGTTTCCGGCCACGACGGCCCCGAGGCCGCCGACCCGCGCGCGGAGCGGGAGCCGGACACCGGTTCCGACCCCGCGAGACGCTACCGCCCGGTCTCCTCGCATCTCGCGATAGCCCCGCCGGTGAGCGTCGTGATCCCCGCCATGAACGAGGCGCAGAACCTCCCGCATGTCTTCCGGACCCTGCCGGAGTGGATCCACGAGGTCGTCCTGGTCGACGGCAACTCCACCGACGACACCGTCGAGGTCGCCCGGAGCCTGCGGCCCGACGTCAAGGTCGTCACCCAGGCGGGCAAGGGCAAGGGCGACGCGCTGATCAGCGGATTCGCCGCCTGCTCCGGTGACATCATCGTCATGGTCGACGCCGACGGCTCGGCCGACGGCAAGGAGATCGTCTCCTATGTCTCCGCCCTGGTCTCGGGCGCCGACTTCGCCAAGGGGTCGCGGTTCGCCAACGGCGGCGGCACCGACGACATGACCTTCATCCGCAAGCTGGGCAACCGGGTCCTCTGCGCCACCGTCAACGCCAAGTTCGGCGCCCGCTACACCGACCTCTGCTACGGCTACAACGCCTTCTGGAAGCACTGCCTGGACGAGATCACCCTCGACTGCACCGGCTTCGAGATCGAGACGCTGATGAACATCCGCGTGGTCAAGGCCGGTCTGCGGGTCCAGGAGGTGCCCAGCCACGAGTACGTCCGGATCCACGGCGTCAGCAATCTCAGCGCCGTCCGCGACGGACTGCGGGTACTGCGGGTGATCCTGAAGGAGAAGGGTGTCGCCCGCGCGGCCCGCCGCCGCGCCCCGGGCGGCTTCGGGGCTCCGGCCGCCGCCCCCGGGGAATCGTCGTGACGGCGAAGGAACCCGGCCCTGCCGACGGGCCGCCGGATCCGGCGGCCCCCCGCTTCACCGTGGTGATCTGCGCCTATACCGACGACCGCTGGGACGACATCCTCGCCGCCGTCGCCTCGGTCCGGGCCCAGTCGCTGCCCGCCCTGGAGACGGTCCTGGTGGTGGACCACAATCCGGCCCTGCTGGACCGGCTCGCCCGGGAGTTCGAGGAGTACGCCCCCGGGTCCGCCGCCCTTCCGGCCGGTGCCGGGGTACGGGTGATGGCCAACGCGGGCCCCCGCGGGCTCTCCGCCGGACGCAATACCGGGATCGCCGCCGCCCGCGGCGAGTTCGTCGCCTTCCTCGACGACGACGCCGTCGCCGACCCGGAGTGGCTGCGGGTCTTCGCCGGTGGCTACGACGACCCGGCGGTGGTCGCCGTCGGCGGCCGGACCGAGCCGGCCTGGGCCTCCGGGCACCGGCCCGCCTGGTTCCCCGAGGAATTCGACTGGGTCGTGGGCTGCACCTACCGCGGTCTGCCCCCGGGGAAGGTCGAGGTCCGCAACGTCCTCGGCGGCAACGCCTCCTTCCGCCGCTCGGCCTTCGACGCGGCGGGCGGCTTCGCCACAGGTATCGGCCGCGACGGCGACAAGCGCCCGCTGGGCTGCGAGGAGACCGAACTCTGCATCCGGCTGTCGAACGCGCTGCCGGACGCGGTCCTTCTGATCGACGACCGGGCGGTGATCCACCACAAGGTGCCCGCCGCCCGGGAGCGGTTCGGCTACTTCCGTACCCGTACCTACGCCGAGGGTCTCTCCAAGGCCCTGGTCGCCAAGAGCGTCGGGGCGGGCAAGGGCCTGGAGTCCGAACGCCGCTACACCACCCGGGTACTCCCGGCCGGAGTGCTCCGCGGGCTGCGGGACGCGGCCCGGGGCCGCCGGGGCGGCGCGGGCCGCGCCGGGGCGATCGTGACCGGGGTCGCCGCCGCCGCGGGCGGCTACGCCCTGGGCACCCTGCGGGCCCGCCGGGGCGGAGTGACCTTCGCCTCCGGGCCGATCGAGCCGCTGCCCCCGGCCGGATCCGACCGTACCGACGCCCCCGGGGAGAGCGCCGCCCGATGAACACCCCCGTACCCGTACTGATGTACCACGCCGTGGCCGACGCCCCGGCGAAGGAGACGTACGGGCTCTCCGTCTCGCCCGCGGCCTTCGCGGAACAGATGGCGGTGATCGCCGAACGCGGGCTCACCCCCGTCACCACCGCCGAACTGGGCGCCTCCTGGCGGTCCGGCGGCCGGCGGCCGCTGCCGGACCGGCCGGTCCTGATCACCTTCGACGACGGCTACGAGGGTGTGCACCGGCACGCCCTGCCCGTACTCGCCGCCCACGGCTTCCCCTCGACCCTCTTCGTCTCCACCGGCTGGCTGCGCGGCGCGCACGACGAGGGCGGCGCCCTCGACACCATGCTCGACTGGGACCAGGTACGGGAGCTGGCCTCGGCCGGTACCGAGATCGGCGGCCACACCCACAGCCATCCGCAGATGGACCAGATCGACGACGCCGGGCTGCGGTTCGAGACCGAGCACTGCCGGGACGTCGTCGCGGGCGAACTCGGCGAGGTGCCGGTCTCCTTCGCCTATCCCTACGGCTACTCCAGCCGCCGGGTCCGCGAGACGGTCCGCGCGGCGGGCTTCGCCCAGTCCTTCGCCGTCGGCAACGGGCTGGCCAGGCCCGCCCAGGGCCCGTACGCCATCGAACGGCTGACGGTCCGCCGCCGGACCGGGATCGAGGAGTTCACCCGGATCGTGGAGGGCCGGGCCATCGGCCGGACCTTCGCCGGGGACCGGGTCCTGACCAAGGGGTACGCGGCGGTGCGCCGCACCCGCCGGGCGGCGGCCGTGCTGCGGGAGACCGTCGGCCCCCGCGGCTGAACCACCCCGCACCGCGCGTCCCGTACGGCCCGCCCCGAAGGTCCCGCACCGGCCGGGCGGGCCGTGCGGGCGGCCGGTGCGCCCGGTGCCGTACCGCCGTACGGGCCCCGTCGGCGCCCGGCCCGGCGGGACGCGCGCCACGCGGTCGCAAAAGCCGGTGCGTCACCCGCACCGGTGACGGATCATGGGCGGCATGCCAGTCCCGCGACCTCAGGACGCCGTACCGATCCGGCTCACCCTCGACGACGACGACACGCCGACGAGTGTGATCGACGCCCTGTTCATCAGCCGGTTCGCCAGTGGTGAGCAGCCCTACGCCCAGACCGCCAATATCGACCCCGCCAAACGGGACGCCCCGCTGCTGCCGCCCGGCGCGACCGTCCTGCGCCGGTCGTCCGGCGGCAACGGCCGGACCGCGGTACTGGCCGAAGGCGAGGGCTGGACCCTGCTCGCCGCCCGCTGGCAGCAGACGCTCGACGTCACCGTCACCGCGACCTCGGACGAACTCGCCCGTGAGGTGCTGGAGCTGGCCGTCCGGGACGCGGCGGACCGGCCGGAGCCCACCCCCGAGAACGTCACCATGGGGTTCTGGTACTTCTCCCCCGGGCGTGGACCGCGCCGGACGACCCGGCAGATCACCGCGGCTTCCTGGCAGGACGTCCGCGGCAACTACACGGCCCCGGTCGGCTCCGCGTTCGACGAGCTGATGAAGACCACCCCCGACGACATCACCGGACGGCTGCTGCTGCTGCACGGACCGCCCGGGACCGGGAAGACGTCGGCGCTGCGGACCCTGGCCCGTTCCTGGCGCGACTGGTGCCAGGTCGACTGCGTCCTCGACCCTGAGCGCCTCTTCAACGATGTCGGCTATCTGATGGACATCGCCATCGGCCGCGACGACGAAGAAGAAGATTACGACAACGGCGCCGACGGCTCCGAGGGTGCCGACGGGGGCGGCGACGGCGCGCCCGGCGGCAAGCGCTGGCGGCTGCTGCTGCTGGAGGACTGCGACGAACTGATCCGCGGCGAGGCGAAGCACGCCACCGGACAGGCGCTCTCCCGGCTGCTGAATCTGACCGACGGTCTGCTCGGCCAGGGCCGCAACGTACTGGTCGGTGTCACCACCAACGAGGATCTGGAGCGGCTGCATCCGGCGGTGGTCCGCCCCGGGCGCTGTCTGGCCAGGATCGAGGTCGGTCCGCTCACCCGCGCAGAGTCGGTGGCCTGGCTGGGCACCGACGAGGGCGTGGGCCGGGAGGGTTCGACCCTGGCGGAGCTGTACGCGCTGCGCCGGGGCGGCACCCCGGCCTCGGTCCCGGGCCAGTCGACGGCACACTCGGCGGGGCTCTACCTCTGATCCGGGAGCGCGAACGGTCCGCGCGGGCGGTACCGGCGGCTTACGGGTGGATGCCCCGGGCGGCCGTACCTGCGGCCGGTCAGGAGCCGGTGCCGTGGACGGCGCGCAGCGCGTCGCGGACCGCGGCTCCGGCCGCCTCGGGGTCGGCCCCGAGGCGGTGGGCGCGCTCGGCGAAGGCGGCGGCCGCGCGGGCCAGTTCCCGGGCGGCGGCGTCCGCGGCGGCGGCGACGAAGGTCCCGTTGCGGCCCCGGGTCTCGATCACCCCGTCCGCCTCCAGCGCGCGGTACGCCTTGGCGACGGTGTTGGGGGCGAGGCCGAGGTCGTCGGCGAGACCGCGCACGGTGGGCAGCCGGTAGCCGACGGGCAGGGCACCGGACCTGGCCAGCTCGGCGACTCGGGCGCGGAGTTGTTCGAAGGGGGCGACGCCGGACGCGTCGTCGATGTCGATCGAGAGGGTCACGGGCAGATTCTGCCCCACGGAAGGGCCGTGGGGGCGACGGGGAGGAGAGCGGAATGGCGGACGGCACGGCCGTCGAGGTACGGCTGACGAAGGCGGGCCGTACGAAGATCGTCTATCCGGCGGAGCTGATCGCCGACGACGGGGTCCGGCTGGTGGTGAAGGCGCCCTGGGCGGCGCCGGGCGTACGGGACTTCGGCTTCGTCCGCTTCGAGCCGGGCGATGTCTTCACCGAGTACTACTGGCGGGACCGCTGGTACGCGGTGAAGGAGGTCCGGGGGCCGGGCGGGGGGCTGAAGGGCTGGTACTGCGACATCACCCGGCCGGTACGGGTGGCGGGGGACGTACTGACGGTGGAGGACCTGGACCTCGATCTGTGGGTGCCCCCGGACGGCGGGGCGCCGCTCCGGCTCGACGAGGACGAGTTCGCGGAGAGCGGTCTCGCCGGTCGCGACCCGGAGGCGGCGGCCTCGGCGCTGCGGACCCTGGACTCGCTGGCGGCCCTGGCCGCGGGCCCGGACGGCGGTTCGGCGCTGCTGGCTTGACATCCTCTCCCCCCTGAGGGGGGATTCCCGCCTACCGTGCCGTTGAAGGCTGTGGTGTCGGGTGGGTTCCTGCTTCGCTGCGCGGTGCCGGGACGAGTCCCGGTCTTACCTGCGCTCCACAGGCTGACACCGCCAGTCCGGCGGCCTTGGCGACGTTGACCGCCGCGTTGATGTCCCGGTCGAGGACCGCTCCGCACGCCCCGCATGTCCAAACGCGGACGTTGAGGGGCTTGGGGCCGTCCTTGACACCGCACAGCGAGCACACCTGGCTGGTCGGCTCGAACCGGCCGGTCTTCACGAAGGTGCGCCCGTACCGGGCGGCCTTGTACTCCAGCATGTTCACGAACGCGGACCATCCGGCGTCGTGGACGGACTTGGCCAGGCGCGTGCGGGCGAGTCCCTTCACCGCCAGGTCCTCCACGGCGACCGCTTGGTTCTCGCGGATCAGCTTCGTGGACAGCCGGTGGTGGAACTCGCGGCGCGCGTCGGCCACCCGCGCGTGAGCGCGGGCGACCTTGATCCGGGCCTTGTTCCGGTTGCTGGAGCCCCTCTCCTTGCGGGAGAGAACACGCTGGGCCTTCCTCAGGCGCTTCTCCGCCCGGCGCAGGAAGCGCGGGGAGCCGGTCTTCGTCCCGTCGGAGAGGACCGCGAAGTGCCCGAGCCCGAGATCGATGCCCACCTCGGGCGCGACCTCCGGCAGTACTTCCTCCGGGCCGGTTTCCACGACGAACGACGCGAAGTACCGGCCCGCGCTGTCCTTGACCACCGTCACCGTGGACGGCACGGACGGCAGGGAGCGCGACCACTTCACCTTCAGGTCGCCGATCTTCGGCAGGCGCAGCTTCCGCCCCGAAGTGATGGACCAGCGGGCGTTCGCGGTGAAGCGGACGGACTGCCGGGTGTCCCGCCTGGACTTGAAGCGCGGTGCGCCCACGCGCGGGCGCTCGCCTTTCAGGCCGTCGAAGAAGTTGCGGTACGCGGTGTCCAGGTCGCGCAGGGACTGCTGGAGGACGACCGCCGAGACCTCGCCGAGCCACGCCCGTTCCGGCGTGTTCTTCGCCTCCGTGATCAGCGTCTTCGACAGATCGCCGGACTTCGGGAACGGCATGCCTTCGCTGCGGGCAATCTCCCGGGCGCGAAGCGCGTCGTTGTAGACCACCCGCGCACACCCGAACGCCCTCCCCAGCGCGATGCGCTGTCCGGTGCTCGGGTACACGCGGAAGCTGTACCGAAGCTGCATGAAGATCATGCTACGCAGTTGGTTTATGGGTATCGATGAGAACATTCGTACAGGCCGTCACCGTGTCTTCCGCATGCATGCTGTGGTCCGGCTCCTACTTCGCCGGGTCCGCCGGCGGCGCGCCGCTCAGCATCGTGAAGCAGTACATCGAGCAGCAGAACCAGCCGCTCCGACCCGGGCTGAGGTGAACAGTGCAGATCCGTGCCCACATCTGAGGACAGAGCAGCTCCCAGATTCGCTTCACCACCGGGCTCAAACCCGGTGCACCGCCAATAGATCCGGTAGCCGTTACGGGTCGGGGCCCGGGGGTTCGTACCCCTACCGGCCCACGGATCAGGGCCGCTCGTCCGGGTGGAGCGCGTCGAGGACGAGACCGAGGCCGAAGGCGAATTCGGCCGCCGGGTCCCAGCCGGGCCCCCGGATGTGCTCGGTGACGAGTTCGGCGAGATGGGGGTAGGTGTCGGCGGGCAGCTCCGCCAGGACGGCGCCCGCCACCTCGTCGTGTTCGGCCGTGCTCCGGAAGGGCAGGCTCAGCTCCTGGACGACGAAGCCGTAGAGATAGCTGTCGATCAGCGAGACGGCATGGGCGGCCATCCGGACCGAGAACCCCCCGCCACGCAGTGCCCCGAGGACGGCGTCGTGGTGGCGCAGGGTCGCGGGGCCCGGCCGGGTGCGGGAGTCCAGCAGGGGGACGGCCCACGGGTGGCGCCCGAGTACGGTCCGGGCGGAGTGCGCCCGGTGCCGTACGGCGCTCTGCCAGTCGGTGTCGCGCGGCGGTAGTTCGATCTCGCCGAAGACCGCGTCGACCATGCCGTCGAGGATGTCGTCCCGGCCCGCGACATGGTGGTAGAGGGACATCGCCTCGACGCCCAGCGGGGCGGCGACCGCCCGCATGGTGAGGGCCGCCACGCCCTTCTCGTCGGCCACCGCCACCGCCGTACGGATCACCCGCTCCCGGCTCAGCGGGGTACGCGCCGCCGCTCCGGGTCCGCCCCTGCCCCCCTTGGCCATCGGCCTTCCTCCGTTCCGTCCCCTTGACCGCCTTACGGCATAAGGTTAGCTTGCCTTACAGCATAAGGTGAACGGTCGGCGAAGGGGTCGCGCCATGGGTACGGAGCACATGGGGAAGGTCTGCGTCATCGGGGCATCGGGAAAGCTGGGCCGGTACATGGTCCGGCACGCCCTGGACCGGGGTTACGAGGTCGTCGGGGTCTGCCGGGAGGCGAGTGTGCCGAAGCTGGCCGATTTCCAGGACCGGATCACCGTGGTCCCCGGGCCCACGAACGACCCGGAGGTGATCCGCCGGGCGGTGGAGGGATGCGACGGGGTGCTCACGGTCCTGGTGCCGTGGGGGGTGCGGCAGTACTCGTCGGGGACGGCCCAGGCGGTGCTCGACCACGCGCGGCCGGGGGCCCGGCTGGTCTTCTCCTGCGGCTGGCACATCTCCCGCGACGGCCGCGACCGGTACTCGCGGCTCTTCCTCTGGGGCGTCCGGATCGCCGCCGTCATCGGCAGGCTCGTCCGCGCGGTCGAGATCGACGACCAGGTGGAGGCCTGCCGGCGGATCTTCGCCAGCGACACCCGGTGGACCGTGGTGCGCGGCAGCACGCTGGAGGAGGGCGAGAGCCAGGGACTGCCGGTCTGGAGCCGGCATGTGGGCGATCCGGTACTGGCCAGCGACCGGACCCGGCGGACCGATTTCGCCCTCTTCATGGTGACGGCGCTGGCAGACGAGACGCTGGTACGGGAGGCCCCGGCGATCGTCGGGAGGCTCACGCCGAGCGCGCTGGCGCACGGCGGCACGAAGTAGCCGGGAGGGCCCGGCTCAGATCTCCCGGAGGGGGATCCCCCGGGCGGCGACCGCCTCGGGCCGCAGCGGCTTGCGGTAGTGGATCCGGTCGTAGGGGCCGTCGACCCGGCGCTCGGTGATCTCGTAGCCGTAGCGCGCGTAGAGGTTCTGGTTCTCCCACATCAGGGCGTTGGTGTAGAGCCGGATCTCCGGCAGGCCCAGCTCCCGCGCCCGGGTCTCCGCCAGCCGGAGCAGGGCCCGGCCGAGGCCGGATCCCCGGGCGTCGGGGTGGACGGCGACCGACTCCAGGAAGAGATGGTCCTCCCGGGGGACGAGGACGATCACCCCCAGGACGGGTTCGCCGATGACGAACACCCGCCCCGCCGCCACATCGGCCGCGTGGTCCGCCTTCATGGGGGCGGGCACGATTCCGATCCGGTCGATGTAGTGGTGGTAGGCCGCGTCGGTCACGGCTTTCACCAGCGGTACATCGGCGGTGACGGCTGGGCGGGTGTCCATGGTCAGCTCACATCCCGGTTCAGGACGAGACGCTCTCGCGGCGCCGGAGGAAGAGCTTCTTCAGCAGCGGCCAGGCCAGCAGGATCGCGATGATGACATAGACCGTGATCGAGAAGCCGGTGTTGACCAGGCCGCTGACGCTGCCGTCGCTGAGCTGGAGCGCCCGGCGGAGCTGCATCTCGGCGTTCGGGCCGAGGATGACACCGATGACCGCGGGCAGGATCGGCAGCCCGTAGCGGCGCATCCCGAATCCGATCAGACCGATGATCAGCAGGATGACCAGGTCGAGGGCCTCGCCGCCGACCGCGTAGGCGCCCACTCCGGCGAAGAAGAGGATGCCCGCGTAGAGGTACGGCCGCGGGATCCGCAGCAGCTTCGCCCAGACCGGGGCGAGCGGCAGGTTCAGCGCCAGCAGCAGCACCATTCCGACGAAGAGGGAGGCGATCAGGCCCCACACCAGGTCGGGCTCCCGCTCGAAGAGCAGCGGGCCGGGCTGGATGCCGTACTGCTGGAACGCGGCCAGCATCACGGCGGCCACGGCCGTCGTGGGCAGACCGAGGGTGAGCATCGAGACCAGGGTGCCGGCCGCCGAGGCGGACGCCGCCGACTCGGGACCCGCGACGCCCTCGATGGCGCCCTTGCCGAACTCGTTCTTGTTCTTGGAGAGCCGCTTCTCGGTGACGTAGGAGAGGAAGGTGGGGATCTCCGCGCCACCGGCCGGGATCGCGCCGAACGGGAAGCCGATGAACGGACCGCGCAGCCACGGCTTCCAGGTCCGCTTGACGTCGTCCTTGCCGAGCCAGGGGCGGCCGACCGGGATGGGCGGCGCGCCGCCGCGGCGCAGGTGGGCGGCGACCCAGAGGGCCTCGCCGATGGCGAAGAGACCGACCGCGACGATGACCACGTCGACACCGTCGGCGAGGTGGAGCGAGCCGAAGGTGAGCCGCTGCTGGCCGGTCATGGAGTCCAGACCGACGAGACCGATGGTGAGACCGATCAGCAGGGAGGCCAGACCGCGGATCCGGGAGGAGCCGAGGACCGAGGTGACGGCGATGAACGCCAGGACCATGATCGCGAAGTAGTCGGGGGCGCCGATGTCCACGGCCAGCTCGGCGACCTTGGGCGCCAGCATGACCAGCAGCATCGTGCCGATCATGCCGCCCGCGAAGTGACCGATCGCGGCGGCGGCCAGGGCTTGGGCGCCGCGCCCCGATTTCGCCATCGGATTGCCCTCGATCGCGGCGACCACCGCCGCGCTCTCACCGGGCGTATTGAGCAGGATCGAGGTGGTGGAGCCGCCGAACATGGCTCCGTAGTAGATACCGGCGAACATGATAAACGCGCCGGTCGGTTCGAGTCCGTACGTGACGGGGAGCAGCAGGGCCACGGCCATGGCCGGGCCGATGCCGGGGAGGACACCGATCGCGGTGCCCAGCAGGACGCCGATCGCCGCCCAGAGGAGGTTCATCGGCGTCAGCGCTGTGCCGAAGCCGTCTATCAGAGAGTTGATCGAATCCATCGGGCTACAGCACCCCCATGAGCGGGCCACCCGGCAACGGGACGCCGAGCAGGTTGTTGAAGATGTAGTACGTGCTGAGCGCGATCACCGCGGCGATCAGTGGATCGCGGTGATAGTGCCGACTGCCGAGGGCGAACGCGGCACCCCAGAAGAGCAGGGTTCCGGCGATGGGGAAGCCGATCGGGCCGATCAGGACGGCGAAGCCGAGGAAGACACCGGTGAGCAGCAGAACGGTCTGCCAGTCGCTGGGCTCGCTGAGGTCGATGTCCTCGCCGCCCTCCGCCTCTCCCCGGCCGCCGCGCATGACGTCGACGGCGAGCAGGACGGCGACCACCAGGAGTCCGATACCGACCACGATCGGGACGGTCTTGGGGCCGACCGGGCCGCGCTCGGTGATGGAGACGTCCATGGTGAGGGCGTCGGTGAGGACGAGTACCCCGATGGCGAACAGCAGCACGCTGACGCCCAGCTCGGAGTGGTCGCGCAGCCAGGAACGGCGGCCCTCGGGGGCGGCCGGGCCCGAGCCCTGGGCGGGGCCGGCGGCGGGAGTCTCGGAAGTGTTCACAGCCCCAGCTCCTTCAGCACCTGGTCAACGCGCTTGTTCTGCTCGTCGAGGAACTCGCCGAACTCCTCACCGGGGAGGAAGGCGTCGTCCCAGCCGTGCTTCTTCAGCGACTCCTTCCACTCGGGGGACGCATGGAGCTTCGTGATCAGATTGACGAGCTTCTCCTGCTCCTTCTCCGAGAGGCCGGGGGGAGCCACGATGCCGCGCCAGTTGGTGAACTCGGTGTCGAGTCCGGCCTCGCGCAGGGTGGGGGCGTCGAGCCCGGGCACCCGCTTGGGGCCGGTCACGGCCAGCAGCCGCAGCTCACCGGATTTGATCTGGTCCAGGTACTCGCCGACGCCGGAGACACCGAAGGCGACCTTGTTGCCCAGGATGGAGGCGAGGAGTTCGCCGCCGCCGTCGAAGGGGATGTAGTTGACCGACTTCGGGGCGATGCCCGCCGCCTGCGCCATCAGCATCGGGGCGAGGTGGTCGGGGCCGCCCGGGGAGGAGCCGCCGCCGACGGCCAGCTTCCGCGGGTTCTCCTTCCACGCCTTCAGCAGGTCCTGGATCGTCTTGTAGGGCGAGTCCTTGGAGACGACGACGATGTCCTGCTCTTCGGTGAGCCGGGCGATCGGCGTGGTGTCCGCGAGGGTCTTGGGGGTCTTGTTGGCGTGGACCGCGCCGACGACACCGAGACCCATGGACATCGCGAGCTTGCCGTTGCCGCGCTCGGAGACGAGGCGGGCGAGGCCGACCGTGCCACCGGCACCGGGGAGGTTGAAGACCTCGATGTCGTGGGTCAGGTTGGCGTCTTCGGCGTTCTTCGCCGCGGTGCGCGCGGTGATGTCGTAGCCCCCGCCCGGGGTGTTGGGGACCATGAACCGCAGCCCGGGGATCTTCGTGCCGGTCTCGGAGGTGTCGCCCGTGCTGAGCAGGGGCGGCCCCACGAGCACCAGCAACGCCGCCCCGAGCAGGGCGAGGGGAGTGCGCAATCGCACGTGAGCCGCCTCTCGGTAGGAGTTTCTGTGAGGTGGCCCACATGTTGCCGTCGCGTTAAGAAAGTGTCTCTCTTCCGGAATCAACGGACGTTGTGGTCATTGTGGTCCCGGCTTAGCGTGAGCGCGTGATGAATGTGCTGGTGGTGGACGACGACTTCATGGTCGCCAAGCTCCACAGCCGCTATGTGTCGGCGACGGACGGCTTCCGAGTGGCTGGGGTGGCCCACAGCGGCGCGGAGGCGCTGCGGGCTGCCGAGCGGCTGCGGCCCGACCTCGTACTGCTGGATATCTATCTGCCCGATATGGACGGTCTGGGGGTGCTTCGGGAGCTACGGGCCGCCGAGGAACGGGACCCGTCGAGGGCCACCGTGGACGCTTTGTTCATCACGGCCGCGCGGGACGCGGAGCTGGTGCGGGCCGCGCTGCGGGCGGGCGCCCTGCACTATCTGATCAAGCCCTTCAGCCAGTCGGCGCTTCAGGAGCAGCTGCGGCACGTGGCGTCCCTGCGGTCCCGGTTCGACCGGCTGGGCCAGGCCCGCCAGGAGGACGTCGACCAGATCTTCGGGACCCGGCCGCCCGGGGCGCGGGGGCTGCCCAAGGGGCTGGCGCCGCATACGGCCGAGTTGGTGGAGCGGATCCTGCGGGAGCATCCGGGGGATCTGTCGGCGTCGGAGTGCGCGGAGGCGGGTTCCCTGTCGCGGGTCAGCGCCCGGCGCTATCTGGAGTACTTCGTGGAGACGGGGCGGGTGGAGGTGACCCTGCGGTACGGCGGGACCGGCCGGCCGGAGCGGCGCTACCGGATCGCCGGGCGGCGCTGAGACCGGGAGCCGGGGCGCGGCGAGGGCCGGGGCGGGCCGGGGTCCGGCACCGTCGCGGGGCGCCGGTGGTGCCGGGCGCGTACCGGCCGTACGACTGTTATGGCACCCCGTGCCACCTCCGTCGGCATTCCTTCACCCGGGGGCCGCGCCTCCCCGCCGGGCCGTGGTCCGTGCCGGCCCCGGGGAACCCGGCACGGACGGCACCGGTGGTGCCCGATGTCAGGGGGCTCGCACCGGCCGACGGGCCCGCCCGGGACGGATCATTTCCCCAGATCGGCGCTGAGCCAGCGCTGCGGACGCATCCGGAAGACCAGCGCCTCGCCGAACTTCTCCCGGGAGAACTCGACATAGCCGTCCACCCGCTCGGGCGGGAGATAGCGGGCCGCCATCTCCCGCAGCAGTTCGGGGGTACAGGGCTCGGTGGCCACGATCGGGCCCTCCACGGAGACGTACCGCCAGGTGGGTTCCGACCGGTCCACCATCAGGGAGAAGCGTCCCGCCCGGGTGAGCAGCCGGGCCTTGCGCGAGTCGGCGGAGGTCGTCACCCACAGGTCGCCGCCGGGTTCGTACTGGTACCAGATGGGTACCGTCAGCGGGGCACGTCCCTCCTCCCCGGAGTCCACCGAGAGCGCTCCGATATGCGGTTCGACGAGGAACTGGTCACGCTCTTCAGGGGACAGGACGGTGGGGCTCTCTGCCATGGACGATCTTCCTCCGGTTGTATCGGCGGGATCTGCCGCAGCCGGCGCGGACCGGGACTCCGCCAGGATCCGGTGATCCTCAGCCCGCGCTTAGCGCCTCCTTAAAACAAGGATAAGGATCGTCATATTCCCTTCCGGGTGGGGGACTTCGGGGGCTCCGGCGGGTTAGCTTGACTGACGCCGGAGATTGGTCCGGACCAATGCGCAAGAGGTGAACGACGGGCTGCGCATCCCCTTCGGACCGCTCCGGCTCCCCCCAATGTTGAGGAGAACGTCACGATGACCGCTCGCCGCAAGGTCACCATGGCCGCCGCCGCACTCGGCCTCGCGCCGCTGGCGCTGGCCGGGCTGTCGGCCACCCCCGCCGCCGCCCACGGTTCCATGACGGACCCGGTCAGCCGAATCGCCGCGTGCCACGCGGAAGGGCCGGAGAGCCCCGACTCCGCCGCCTGTAAGGCGCTCGTCGCCGCCGGCGGCACCCAGCCGCTGTACGACTGGAACGAGGTCAACCTGCCCGCCGTGGCCGGGGCTCATCGCTCGCAGATCCCGGACGGCAAGCTGTGCAGCGTCGGCCGGGACAAGTACAAGGGCCTGGACGCGCCGCGCACCGACTGGCCGTCCTCCCCGATGTCCGCGGGCTCGAAGACCTTCCAGTGGCGGGCCACCGCCCCCCACGTGGGCACGATGGACCTGTACATCACCAAGGACGGCTACGACCCCACCAAGCCGCTGAAGTGGTCCGACCTGGAGAGCCAGCCGTTCGTCTCGGTCACCAACCCGAAGCTGGTCAACGGCTCGTTCGTGTTCGAGGGCAATGTCCCGCAGCGGCAGGGCCGCCACCTGATCTACTCGGTGCTGCAGCGCTCCGACTCGCCCGAGGCGTTCTACACCTGCTCGGACGTGGTCTTCGGCGGCGGCACGGCCGGGGCCCCCCGGGCCCAGGCCCCGACCGAGAAGCAGCTGGAGCAGACCGCCGCCAAGTCCACCGTCGACCACGGCGGACACGGTGGCGACTCGCACGCCGAGACCAAGGCCAACGCGAAGTACGCGGCCGGGCAGAAGTCCGACCACGGCTCCGGCGCGCACGGCGGCCACGCCGCGCAGGGCGAGTCCAAGGCCCTCGCCGAGACCGGCGGTGACAGCAACACGCCGTACATCGCCGCGGGTGGCGGGCTGGTCCTCGCCATCGGTACCGGTGTGGTCTTCCTGTCGGCGCGTCGCCGGTCGACGTCCGTCGGCCGCTGACCCCGGGTCACGGCCTCCCGCCGCCACGGCGGCACAACGACCGCGCGTCCGTCTGCCGACGGACGCGCGGTCCGTTTTCCGGGCCCCGTACGCTCGCCGGATCCGGAGCGCGTACCGCGGCCCGTCTCTCCAGCCCCGGGCCGCCCCGGAACGCGCCCGACCGCACCGGCCCGCCCGGACCACCGCGGTCACCCTCCCCGCACCCCCGGATGCCCCCATTCGGCCCCGTCCCGCCTGCGGGCCCGGCGCCGTACCCCGACCGTGGGGCCATGACGCGGACTACGGACGGCGACCGGCCCACCCCCCAGCCCCCGGGCCGGATCCCCCCGCGTCCGGGCTTCCTCGACGAGGTCAGGGACGCGGTCACGCTCCGGGCGGCGCTGCTGATCATCGGGGTGCTCGCCCTCCAGCTGGGCTTCATCACCTCCTACATCGGCGCCTTCCACCATCCGAAGCCGACGGACATTCCGCTCGCCGTCGCCGCGCCCACACAGGCCGCCGCCGAACGGACCGTACGGGATCTCGCGGCGCTCCCCGGCGACCCGCTCGACCCGCGCGTCGTGGCCGACGAGGCGACCGCCCGCCGCCAGATCGGGAACCGTGAGGTCGACGGAGCCCTGCTGCTCTCCCCCGCCGGGCCGGACCGGCTGCTGGTGGCCAGCGCGTCCGGCGCCTCGCTCTCCGACGCCCTGACCGCCGTCGTGACCCGGGCCGAGAAGGCCCGGGGCCGTACCGTCGACGTCCTCGACGTGGTCCCCGACGCCCCCGGCGACGCCCGCGGTCTGACCTCGTTCTACCTGGTCATCGGCTGGTGCGTGGGCGGCTATCTGTGTGCCGCCGTACTCGCCGTCAGCGCCGGCGCCCGGCCCGCCAACCCCCATCGGGCACTGATCAGGCTGGGGGTGCTGCTGATCTACTCCGTCGTCGCCGGACTGCTCGGTACGGTGATCGCCGGACCGGTACTCGACGCCCTGCCCGGCAGCGTGCCCGCCCTCTGGGGGCTGGGCGCCCTGCTGGTCTTCGCGGTCGGCGCGCTCACCCTCGCCCTCCAGGGGCTGGCCGGGATCATCGGGATCGGCCTCGCCATCCTGATCGTGGTGGTCCTCGGCAACCCCAGTGCGGGCGGCGCCTACCCGTATCCGCTGCTGCCACCGTTCTGGCAGGCGGTCGGCCCCGCCCTGCCCCCGGGCGCCGGGACCTACGCCGCCCGGTCCATCAGCTACTTCCGCGGCAACGGCGCCCTCGGGCCGATGCTGGTGATCTCCGCCTGGGCGGTCGGCGGCGCCCTGGTCACCATGGTCTGCGCCGTACTGCGCCGCCGCGCCGGAGAGCGCGCCGAAGCGGCGGCTCCGGCGGCTCACGGGCCCGGCGGAACCACCCCGGCGTAGCACCGGCGTACGCCCGGAGGACCAATCCGGCCACCGGCTCTCGAATCCGCCGCCAAGTGATGACAAAACCTGCTGATCCCCGGCCCCTCCATGGGTAATCATCAAAGGGCCGGGAACGCGTGTATTCGGCGGCCGGCCCGCACCTGGGGACTTTCTCGTGGCCGACGGACACCACCGGCACGACCCAGGGCGATCGGGGCGAAAAGGGGGACAGGAGTGCGACGTCGGGTGCGCACGGACGACGGGCGGCATCTGATCACGGAACGGCTGGGGGATCCACAGGGCAAGCCGGTCTTCCTGCTCCACGGCACCCCCGGCAGCAGACTGGGCCCGGCCCCCCGCGGCATGGTGCTCTACCAGCGGGGCATGCAGCTGATCGCCTACGACCGGCCCGGCTACGGCGGCTCCGACCGGCTCGCGGGCCGCAGCGTCGCCGATGTCGCCCAGGACGTCCGGGCGATCGCCGACGAACTGGAGCTGGAGCGGTTCTCGGTCGTCGGCCGCTCCGGCGGCGCGCCGCACGCCCTGGCCTGCGCCGCCCTGATGCCGGACCGGGTCGACCGGACCGCGGCGCTGGTGACCCTGGCCCCCCGGGACGCGGTCGGGCTCGACTGGTTCGACGGCATGGCCGCCTCCAATGTGGACGCCTACACCTCGGCGCTGGACGACCCCGGCGCCTTCACCGAACTCTTCACCCTGCGCTCCGACGAGATCCGCAAGGACCCGATCAAGCTCCTCAACGATCTCCGGCACGAGCTGCCCGACTCCGACCGGGCCGTCGTCGCCGACGCGGGCGTACGGTCCATGCTGCTCCGCAACTACCAGGAGGCGCTGCGGACCTCGGCCTGGGGCTGGATCGACGACGCCATGGCCTTCTGCGGCCCCTGGGGCTTCGACCCGGCCGACATCACCGGTCCGGTGATGCTCTGGCACGGCGAGAAGGACGTGTTCTCGCCCGTCGGCCACTCCCGCTGGCTGGCCGAACGGATCCCCGGGGCGACCGCCGTCCTGGAGCCGACCGCCGCGCACTTCGACGCCCTGCACGCCCTGCCGGGGGTGCTGAACTGGCTGATCGAGGATCTGTAACGGCCGGGCAGGACCGCCCGGACCCGGCCACCGTACGGAAGAGGGGCCGGGACGCCGTCCGAGGCGTCCCGGCCCCTCCCCCGCTGCCGTCGGCTCACACCGCCAGCGGCTCCAGATCACGGTGCACCCGGCGCTCGTCCCGGGCGATCCGGGTCAGCGCGTGCTCGTCGCCGAGCTGCCGGGTCAGCTCCTCCACGGTCTCGTTCCGCAGCGCCGCCGACTCGTCCTTGCGGCCCAGCATCCCGAGGGTGACCGCCAGATTGGAGGCGACCGCCAGCACCTCGGGATGGTGCGGCCCCAGCACCTCCCGCAGCCTGCTGACCGTCCGCTGCTCGATCTGCAGGGTCTCCTCCAGATTGCCGAGGTCGGCCAGGGCATTGGCGAGGTTGATGGTGCTGAAGAGGGCATGCGGATGGCTGTCGCCCAGGACCGCGCTCATCCGCCGTACCACCTGCACCAGCAGTTGCTCCGAGGTCTCCGGATCGCCGCAGCCCCAGTGGAAGATGCCCAGGTTGTTCATCGCGGCGAGGGTGTACGGATGCTTCTCGCCCGGGACCACCATGTACTGGTCCACCACCTCCTGGGCGAGATCCCGGGCCGCGACCGGCTCCCCGGCCGCGAAGAGGTCCGCCGCCAGATTGAGATCGCAGGCCAGCGAGTCCGGGTTGGCCGAGGTGTACTGCGCCCGGTAGCGGTTGCGGGTGGCCGTGGTGAGCCGCCGGGCGTCCTCCAGCTGACCCGCCCGGCGCAGCGAGACCGCGAGGGACTTGGCCGCCGCCAGCGTCCCCGGGAACGTCCGCCCGAGTTGCTGCTTCAGCAGATCGTAGGTACGGGCCAGCAGTACCACCGAGTCCTCGTACCGGCCGACCTCCCGCAGATCGCGGGCGAGCGACGTGGCGGAGGAGAGGGTGTACGGATGCAGCGGGCCCAGGACCTCGGTCCGCCGGTCGAAGACGTCCTGGTCCAGCTCGCGGGCGCGGGCGTACTGGCCGACCATCCGCAGATTCAGCGCCAGGTTGTTCGCCGCCGCCAGGGTCCTGGGATGGGACTCGTGGAAGATCTGGCTGAAGCCCTCGTGCGCCTCGGTCGCCAGCTCCATCGCCTTGCCGTACTGCCCCAGGGTGCCCAGGTCCATCGCCAGTCCGCTGGTGGTCATGTACGTATGCGGATGCGTCGGGCCCAGGACCTCCCGCTGCCGCTCCAGGGTGACCTCGTCCAGCTCCTTCGCCTCCACATAACGCCCCTGGGAGCGCATGATGTTGGAGAGGTGGAAGCGCAGATACAGATACTGGTAGTCGTTGTTGCCCAGCATCTCGCGCCAGGTCTCGCGGACCTCGTTCCCGGTGGCGGCGGCCGAGTCCCAGTCGCCCCGCTTCCAGAGATAGCGCACCCGGTCGATCAGCAGCCTGCGGGTCTCCGGCTCGCGGCAGTTGCGCGCCTCCGAGGTGGTCAGATGCGGCCAGATCGTGGCGAACTGCGGCCAGGTGGAGGGGTTGTCGATGGGCTCGTCGTCATCGGGCCTGGCCCCGGCCAGTACCTGGTGGACCGCGTGCCGCGCCTTCTGCTGCTCCTCGTCGCTGAGCTGGGCCCGGATCACGGCCTGCACCAGCCGGTGCACCTGGATGCTGTTGTTGACCTGGTCGACCTTGGCCAGGGCGAACCGGCCGATCTCCCGGATCACCCGCCCCAGGACCAGCTTCTCCTGGAGGGAGGCGTCGTACGGCTTCAGGGCGTCGATCATCTCCTTGCTGTAGAGCAGATTCGCGGAGATCGGCTCGGGCGCGAAGAAGGCGCAGAGCTGGAGCAGCCGGACCGCGGCCGGGGACCGCTCCTTGAGCCGCTCGATGGAGACGTTCCAGGTCGCGGCGACCGGCTCCGGATACCCCGGCGGCTGGTTGAGCGCCAGCACGCTGGTGGTCTGCTCCTTGAGCTGGTCCAGATACTCGGCGACCGGTGTCGCGGTCTCGGCGATCCACGCGGCGGCCTGCTCGACGGCGAGCGGGAGATCGCCGACGGCCATCGCGACCTGGTCGGCGTCGTCGTCGCTCAGTCCGCGGGCCCGCCGCTGGAGGTGCTCGATGGACTCCTCACGGGTGAAGACGTCGATCGGCAGCGCGTCGCCGTACTGCGACCAGGTCTGGTTGCGGGAGGTGACCAGGATGTGCCCCGGGCCCTGGGGCGGGAAGAACCGCTTGAGCTGCTCCGGGTCGTCCGCGTTGTCGAAGACCAGCAGCCAGCGGGTCGACGGCACCCCCCGGCGGAGCAGGTCGATCGCCTCCCGGGAGGCGGCGGACATGTCCTCGCCCGCCTGGGCCCCGAGCCGTACGGCGAGTTCGGCGAGGCTGGCGACCACATCGTCGATCTGCTCGGCGGAGACCCACCACACCAGGTCGTAGTCGGCCATGAAGCGGTGCACGTACTCGATGGCGACCTGGGTCTTGCCGACCCCGCCGAGGCCGTAGATGGTCTGCGGCTGCGGCAGTACGGCGGCGACCGACATCCCGCCGCCGAGCTGGTCCCGCATCCGCTCCAGGACGACGGCCCGGCCGGTGAAGCCGGGGTTGCGCGGCGGCGCGTTCCAGATCTTGGGCACGGTACCGGGGAACCGGGGGCCGGGGGCCGAGCTGTCGGGCAGCTGGACCGGCCGGTCCAGGGCCCGCAGCAGGGAGCTGGTGGCCTGTACCTCGTCGAGCCGGAACAGGTCGACCGGGTTGCGGTCGATATAGGGGGTGGTGAGCCGGACGTCGCCGACCCGGATCGGCAGCAGATGCTGCCTGCCCCCGCCGGGGTCGTCGGCCGCCGCCCGGGACCAGACCTCCACCGCGCGGGCCGACTTCAGATACGCGGACGACAGCAGCACCACGGTACGGGCCGCGGTCTCGGGCGTGATCGGGCTCTCCCCCGGGTCCCGTTCCACCGAAACGTCCCGGGGTACGACCCGGAAACCGGCCCGGGTCAGCAGGGCCTCGATCCAGTCGGCCCACATCCGGTTCTCCGCCACATAGCTGAGGAAGAGATCGGCCGGAAGGGCCGGGCGGCGGCGGGTGAAGGCGTCCTTGATCCGCAGCCGGATCTCCTCGCCGACATTCGGCATGGCGACGACGTCCTGCTCGGTGATCACCGACGTGAGCCGTTCGAAGGCGGAGAGCAGGGAGTTGGTCAGTCCGGCCTCGTCGCCGAAGGTGGCCAGGGTCTCCTCGTAGGCGTAGTAGGGGCGGTACGGAATCTCGACGGCGCCCCAGTAGGTGGTCAGCTCGTCCCCGGCGAACCCGCTGGGCAGCCGGTCGAACTTGACCCGGGCCAGGGCCCGGCCCGCGTCCGCCTTCTCCTTCTCGCCCTCGTCGATCCGCATCGGCACCGGATAGATCTTGATGTTCCGGCCGCCGTAGCGCTCGTCGATCTGGCGGGCGACCGAGGCCGCGCCGTCGATGGACTGGTCGCTGAGGGTGAAGCAGTCCACCAGGATGTCGGGGAGGTGGACGGTGCAGATGTCGGCGATGTCGGAGAGCCCGGTCCGGCTGTCGATCAGGACGTAGTCGTAGTTGGCCTTCATGTCGTCGCGGAGCGCGTCGAAGAAGAGACCGCCGCCCAGCCGGTCGTAGAAGTTGTCCCAGTCGAAGGTGGAGACGGTCGCGGAGTACTCCCGGTTCTGCTTGCCCGCGGAGACGAAGTCGAGCGTTCCGCCGTCGGGGAACTCCCAGCCGAGGATCTCGGGGGTGAGGGAGACCGCGTGGGGCTGGATGCGGGCGTAGTCGATGTGCCAGTCGTCCCGGCGGGCGGTGTCGGGCGTGATCGCGGCCCAGGCGTACTCGGTGATCAGGTCGATCACCCCGGTGGTGGCGCCCAGGGTCGACGGATCGAGGAAGGGGTGGAAGAAACGGTGCAGGCCGGGCGCTTCGAGGTCCCAGTCGACGGCCAGGACCCGTTTGCCGTTGGCGGCCAGGATCCAGGCCGTGTTGGCCAGGGCCATGGTGCGGCCGGTGCCGCCCTTGTACGAGTAGAACGTGACGATGCGTCCGTCACGACTGGCTGTCATCCGTGTCCTCCGCATCGGGAGCGAGTCCGCGCAATGTGTCCGGGACGTACTGGGTGGTGCCGTAGTCGGCCATCGGGCCGCGGAGTCTGGGCCGTTCGCCGCGGGACGCGGCGCCCGGGGGTGGCGCGGGTGGATAGACCTCGGCGTGCCGCAGATACTCCTGGGCGGACGCCTCCACGACCTGGGGCAGGATCTGGCCGAACGCCTCGATGCTGAACACCCCCCGGGCGGCGGCCCGGCAGGCGGGCCGGCCGTGGTTCATCTGGTGGGGCATGGTCCGCTCCAGCCGTTCGGCCAGCTCCGCCTCGGAATGCCGGCTCTGCGGGTCGTCCCGGTTCCACGGCACCACGACGGTGACCCAGGGACGGGGATGGGCGTCGAAGGCGGCCAGCCGGGCGCAGCGCCGGTCGTCCACCAGGGCCCAGCGGTCGATGATCAGGATCTCCGGCCGGGTGGGCGGCAGCCCGGGGTCGGGCATGGTCTCGTGGTCGAAGGAGGAGATCGTCGGCTGGTAGTCGAGCGAGCCGACCAGGTCCCTGGCCACATAGGCGAGCGGGCGCGCGGAGTCCGGATGGTAGGGATTCCATTCCTGGGACTGTTTTCCGTAGTAGTCGGGGGCCCGGCCCTCGGGCAGATCGTGGTGGGTGGGCGCGGCGATGGTGAGATGCATCGGCCGGGGTCCGGCCGACCGGCCGAAGGCGCTGGGCGCGTGACGGTAGTCGACCGGGCTGCCGGGGGTGACCCGGGTGGTGTCGGCGACGGCGACGATGCGTTTCGCCAGTTCGTAGACCGCGGCCTCGTACTCCTCGGCGAATATCCGGAGTTTGATCAGCCCGTAGAGGCCGTCGGTGACATAGCGGTCGCCGAAGGCGCGGTGGTTGAACTGGAGTCGTTCGGCCGGTCCCGGCAGTTGTTCGGGTGGCATCGGAACCCAGAGCGCGGGCACGATGGCCTCGGCCGGGCGGTTGCTCTTGGCCTGGTGGTAGATCGCCCGCTGGGCGAATGCGTACCACTCCTTTCCGCACATCTCACTGGCGAAATAGCGGGGCGAGAAGAGCGGGACGAAGACCCGGCAGTTGGCGAGTACATCGCCCAGCCGCTCCGACCAGCCCTCGCCCGAACGTATCTCCCGGTCCATGAAGCCCGCCGGGGCTCCGGCGGGCAGGTCGGTCATGGCCATCACATGACCGCAGAGATCGCGGAAGAGCCGCTCCACCCACATGTCCGGATCGGGGCCCCCCGCCCCGTACCGCGGTGTGTGCGCGTAACTCAAGAAGAAGTACGGCCGATGGTCCGCCGCACGTTGCGCTGTTTCCGACACACGACCCCCGTCCTGTGTGAACGCCCGCCCTCGCCCTCGGCACCGAAGGGAGTCGCGAGCGAATTAATCATTCCGGAGCCCGCGCACTCCATCCCCCCGAGGTTCAGTCAAATCAACGCCGCTTTTCAGACATCCAGCGACCCGCATGCCGGATCGCCGCCTTGATCGGGAAAAGCCGGGCCCGCCCCCCTCCCAGCTGCCCCATTCGTACCAGCCCGGCAGGGAAATCGGCACCGATGGTGTCAAATTCTCGGTCGTCGAGGACGACATCTTCGTACGTTGTCCATTTCTTACCCCCATCGGGCCGCCGAACCACACAGGAGTAGGTTCTGCGGGGAGCGCCGGGGTGGTACTCGGCGAGATGGAACGCGGTGCACACCGAGAAATCGACATTGATCATCAACACCCGGGCATCGGCGCGGTGCAGGGCGCCGAGCGGGGAATCCCAGCCCAGGTGCGAGGTGAGCGGATGTCCGGCGAGCAGTTCGGCGGCCCGGGCGCCCACGGCGGCGAAGGACGTCTGCGGATGGGCGCTGCGCACGGCGCCGTCGGCGGTGCGTACGGACTCGGCCAGTCTGCCCATGCCCTGGCTCGGGGTGACCGCCGGGTCGAAGGCGGGCATCGCGGCCCGGAAGTCCCGGACCCGGTCGGGGGTCATCCCCCGGATCAGGTCGAGATGCGCCTGGGACGTACGGGAGTTCGCCGGGGTGAAGGCGGGGGCGACCAGGGTGCCTCCGGGGCCGAGGGCGGCCAGCAGGGCGTCCCGCAGGGCGTCGGCGTCGAGACCGGTGCCGCGCAGGGACGCGTGGACGAGCAGCGGCGGCCCGGGGGCGACGCCCAGGGCGGCCAGTTGGGCGCCGACCCCGGGGTCAGCCACGGGACGGCTCCGGGTCGGCCGGTTCAGGTCGCCCCGACCCGGTCCGGGCCGCCGGGGCCGCGAGGTCCGCCGGTGCTGCCGGGTCCGGTCGGAGGGCGTCGAGTTCGGCCCTGAGGTCGGCGAGCAGCCGGTGCCCGGCCGCGGTGGGTTCGGGCGCCCGGTCGAGGGCGGCCAGCGCCGCCCCGGCCCCGAGGGCGCCGTCCGGTTCGAGGGCGGCGAGCCCGATCCGGACGTACGCCTCCGTGAGCAGGACGGAGAACGGCACCGGTTCCGGATGCCAGGGCGAGGAGTGGCGCCATTCCCCGTCCTGGGCGTACAGCCCGCCGACCCGGGTGAGAGCGGTCAGCTTGCTCCGGCGCAGTCCGCGGAGCAGTCCGGCCGCGAACTCCCCGGGCGACGACGGCCGGACCAGGCCGATTCCGCCGTAGCCGGGTTCCGTCCCGGGCCCGGTGGACTCGGCCCGGTCCGGACTCGGGATCCGGCCGACCGGGGGCCCGGCCAGCGGGGTGAGGGTACTGAGGCAGCCCGCGGCTTCGGCGGCCTGCCGGGGCGCGGCGCCCAGCAGCAGCGGCCAGGCGTCGGCGAGCAGCCGGTCCCACTCGGCGACGGCCTCGTCGGTGAGGCGTTCGGCGGCGGGGGTCCGGTAGCAGTCGCGGTAGGGGTCGAGGTCGTCCAGCCGCAGTACGGGTACCCCGTCCCGGCCGCCGATCCGCCGTACGGACCGCCAGCCGGGCACCCGGGCGCCCGCCGCGGGATCCAGCGGGATCCGCAGGACGGGCCGGCCGGGGAGGGTGACGAGGAAGCCGTCTCCGTCGGGCCGTACGACGGTGTCGCCCGGGGCGGCACCGTCACCGGCGCCGGGGCGCAGTTCGCCGACGGCGGGCAGCCGGAGCACCCCGTCCTCGTCGTGGGGGACCCTCAGCTCCGGTCCCGAGCCGTCCAGGACCAGGGCGGCGGCGAGCCTGGCCGGGAGCCGCCGGAGCAGCGCGGGGGCGTCCGGCCGTTCCTCGCGGACGGCGGTGAGCGCGTCGGTCAGCCAGACCCGGGTGTACGGATGACCCCAGAGCCGGTCGAGTACGTCGCCGCTCTCGTCGAGGGCGAGCAGCAGCGGCCAGTTGTCCTCCCAGTGGGGGCCGCCCCCGTCGGCGAGTTCGCCGGTGAGGGTGCCGCTGAGCATCCGGGTCACGTCCTGGTCGTCGGCGAGCAGCGCGCCGGGCTCGACGACGGCGAGGGGCACCAGTTCGGCGCCGATCCGCCGTTCGACCCCGCGGACGAGGGCTTCGAGGTCGGCACAGTAGACGGAGGTCTGGTCGAATCCGTCCGGTGAGCGGTAGCGGTGGGTGTAGAGCCCGCCGCCGCAGGAGCGGACCACCGGGCAGCTCCGGCAGGTCTCGCCGACGGAAGCCAGGCCGAGTTGTCTGGCCCGTACCCCGGGATGGGCGGCGACCTCGTCGAAGGAGTGCCGCAGTACGTCGAATCCGGTGGCCGCGGCGCCCTCGTAGGCGCTCTTGAGCGAGTCGACCTGTTCGAGGGCGCCGTCGGTCTCCACCACGACCAGGTCGGTGGGGGCGAGCCCGAGGGACTCGGTGAGGCTGGGGCCGCCGGAGAGGGTGGAGAAGAGGGACTCGAAGAGCCGGACGGGGACGGGACGGCCGCGGGAGTCCCAGCGGTCGAAGATCGTCAGCAGCCAGTCGGCGTAGGCCGTGGGCGATCCGTCCGGGCGGGCGGGCGGCTGGTCCCAGGTCGCGTGCGGCAGCAGGAAGTCGATCCGCGGCGGGTCGAGTTCGGCCAGGGCGTCGTAGACGGCGACGGGGTCGTTGGCCACGTCCACGGTGCAGAGCAGACCGAGGTAGAGATGGCGGTAGCGCTCTTGGCGGAGGAGTTCGACGGCGCGCAGGACGAGCGGATGGCTGGTCCGGCCGTCGGCGAAGCGGCGATGCCGGTCATTGGCCGTACGGTCGCCGTCGAGGGAGATGCCGACCTTCAGTTCGAACTCGGCGAAGAGATCCAGATACCGGGGGCTCAGCTGTAAGCCGTTGGTGTGGATACGGAGATCGAGTTCGGCGATACCGTCCAGCGCGCGGGTCAGTTCCTCGCAGACGCGACGCAATCGCGCGGGCCCCGCCAGCAGTGGCTCCCCTCCGTGCAGGATCACCGACACGGAGGGCAGGGCATGATTTTTGGCATGCTCGGCCAGTCGCAGAGCTGTCCAGGAAATCGCTTCGTCAGAGATTGCCTTCGGGCGGGTACGCCAGCTCTGATCAGCGTGTTCGTAGATATAGCAGTGGTCGCAGGCGAGATCGCACCGACTGTGGACCTTGAGGACGATCTCGCGGAATGGGACCAGCGGTCCTGTCATTCCACCAGTCTAATGGCCCGGTCCCGGCAAAGTGGCCGAAACGCGAACCAAGGCGAACTAGAGCGACGAGTTGAACGTGGCGGTGCGGACGGGGCGTTCGGCGGCCGGAGCGGCCCCGGCCGCCTTCTTCGCCGTGCCGGACTGCGGCAGGGAGACTCGGTTGCGCTTCGCCGCGGCGAAGGATGCGGAGATCGTCATGAGGGGGGCCGTCCTTTTTCGTTCTGTGTACACGTGATCGCGCGCGATCTGGTTGTACAGCACGGATAACCAGGCACCATTGCGGCGCCCGGCGGCACGACTCTACTCTCAAGTTCACCCTGAGCAACTCAGCACGTGAACCCCTAACAGTTAGAGTTGCTTCATATTCTGTCAGGAGTGCACGGAGGAAGCGATTCCATCTCTTGGGTGACCGCAGGGTGACGGCATTTCCGCAGAGGGGGAGGCATGTCCGGCAATCCCGGCCCGCCCGATGGCACGGTCTTCCGAAATACCGATCTACCTGCGCTTTTCCATCACACGGACGCCGTGGCCATCCGCCGCCAGCGGGAGGCCGTGGGCTCCACCCGGCGTCAACTGCTCCTGCTGGTGGTGGGCGCGGCAGCCGCGGCCCTGCCGGGCTGGCAGCCGGTCGACGGCTTACAACTGGCCGGTGCGCTCAGCGCGTTGGCGTACGCCGGGGTGCTCGTGATCGGCGCCCGGGCGTCCCGCAGCGGGGCGAAGTCGCACTGGCAACTGAACCGCTCGGCCGCCGAGTACATCAAGTCGATGTGCTGGCGCTATTCCGTGCATGGAACACCCTTCGACCCGGCCGCCGACGATCCCGACGAATTGTTCGTCCACCGTCTGGAGGAAGGACTCCGGGAGCTCACCAAAGTGGGCTGGCAGGACCCCCGGACGAGCGTCCCCGAGGTGGCATCCGGGGAACTGATTACTCCGGCGATGCGGCGGCTGCGGGGGCTGCCGTTCGGGCCGCGGAAGGAGACCTATATCCGCGACCGGCTCATCGAACAGCGGAACTGGTACCACCGCAGTGCGGAGACCTCCCGCCGGGCGACCCGGGTGTGGTCGGCGACGATCGGGCTCCTCACCCTGCTCGCCCTCGCCCTTTCGCTGCTGCACACATTCTCGGTGGCGGATTCCCTCGATCCGGTGGGGGCGCTCTCGGCCGCCGCCGCGGCCTGTCTCGCCTGGAGCGAGATCCGCCGCCGGCGGCCGCTGATCGCCGCGCACTCCCTCGTCGAGGAAGATCTGGCGGCGATGCACTCGGCGATGGAGACCTCGGTGACGGAGGGGCAGTGGCCGTCGGCGGTCTACGAGACCGAGCGCATCGTCTCGCCGCAGCACACGGACTGGCTGGTCCGGCACCGCAGTTGAGGCCCGGGCTACCGGCCACCCGGCCCGGGGGCGCCGCGGCCGCCCGTCAGGGGCGGCTCATTCCGTCCCGCCAGATGACGGTGACGGGCTTCCCCAGGTCACGGGCGTAGTGGACGATATCGGCGGTCCCCCCGAGCCCCCGGGAGGGGCCGCCGTCCCAGACCGCCAGCAGCCGGTCGCAGTTGTCGGCGATATACGCCCCGGCCGCGTAGTACGCCTCGTCCGTGGAGTGCCGGAAGCCGAGCCGTACCTCACGGCTGGCCCGGCGCCGGTAGTCCCGGTAGCTGACCAGCTCACCCGGGGCGAAGGCGTCCTCGTAGTCGTCGCTGGGAATGACCGCGGTCAGGGTCGCGCCGCACTCCAGCGCGATATCGGCGAAGAGCTGGTCCGCACCGATCGCCAGACTGGAGAACGCCTCCAGACTCCCCTCGTGGCGCCCCAGGACGGCCCGGATGGCCGCCCGGATGTCCGGATAGCCCTCCGGGGGGATGATCCGGTGGCCCGTGATACCGATCCGCTTCACCGCCGTGCGACCCCCCGTGTCCCGCGAGACTCCCGCGCGCTCCGACCTCGTGGCCATGGTCCCAGAACACCGCGGGCCGTGGACCCCGCGTCCGAATGGAGGACGGGCGCACGGTACCGCCGGTCGAGCGCACGGCGCGGACGGGGCCCGGATATGCGCCCCCTCAGTGCGTCAACACGCTCCGCTCCCCCGCCGCGACCGCCACCGGAAGAGTGTTGCCCGGGGGCGGGAAGGGGCAGATGAAGTGGTCGGCGAAGGCACACGGCGGCAGCAGCGCCCGGTTCAGATCGACGGTCACCGAGCCGTCCGCCGCGGGCGGTCTCGGACGCAGAAAGCGGAAACGGTAGCTGGTGTCCCCGGCGGTGGTGTCGGAGAACACCGCCCACAGGGAGCCGTCGGCCTCGACGGCGGCGCGCAGGGCGTGTTCGGCACCGGCCAGCTCGAAGACGATCTCGCCGTCGAGACCGAGTCCGCGGGCCCGCCCGTCGGCGTTCTCCACCCGGACCCCGGTCCGCTCGGGGTACGGACGGAAGCGGCCCGGCAGCACCCAGCGGGGGTCGTAGGGGGTCGCCTCGATCCCGGCGAAGGCGCGGCGGGCGGGCGCGTCGGGGTCGAAGTCACGGACGGCGGGCAGCCCCTCCCTGACCAGCACCACCAGTCGGCGCGCGCCGTACGACACCCGGGACTCGCCGATCGGCCCGTGGTCGGCGGCCAGCCGCACCCGGCCGGTGAAGGGTTCGCCGTCGAGGACGAGCCCGTCCTCCGGTCCGGCCGTCAGCCCGACCGCGTCCCCCTCGTCGGCCCAGCGCCCCGGCAGGCCGGGGATCCGCCCGTCGGGATGGTCACCGAGCCAGTGGGTCCCGGTGAGCGACAGGGGCCCGTACGGCCCGCCGACGCTCTCGACCCGCCGTGTGTGCCAGGCCCTCCAGCGGGCGGCGGGGTCCCGGGGCGGCGCAGTCTCCATACGCCCCACGATCCCACACCCCCCGGGCCGGGCCCCACTACCGGAGCCCTCGCCCCGGAACGCTCCCGTCGGTCGGCGACCCTGCCGTGCTCCCTACCGTCGTATCCCGCCCCCACGGCCCGGTGGGTGGCTGGTCTCGCAGTTCCCCGAGCCCCTGGGTTGCTCTCCTCGCCGCCCTCGTGGGGAGACGGGCCCCTTTCCCAGGGGCGAGGAGCTGGAGAGCATTTAAGGGCGCGGGGAACTGCGCGAACGGCCACGACGGTGGTGCGGACCGCGAACAACAGCAGGCAGCCGGGCGAGACCCGGTTTGTGGGCCTCACCCGGAGGGCCAAGGCGCTGGGGGTCCCCCCAGCGCCGAAGGCATAGGGGGAGGAACTGCGCGAACAACCACGACGGTGGCGCGGACCGCCGACGACACCGGGCCGCCGGGCGCGGCCCGGGCCCGCGAGCAGCCACCCACCGGCGGGACGGCGGCCGACGACCGTCACCGGCAACGGCGCACCGCCGAAACCCCAGAGCCCAGCGGCAGGCGCCCCGTCAGCAGTCGCAGGCGCAGCACTCGCAGCATTCACAGGCGTCGCAGCATTCGCCCTTCGCGCCGCGGCGGCGCTTGCGGGACCAGGGGCCCTCCCAGCGGCTGCGGCAGCAGGGCTGGCAGGTGCAGCCGACCCAGAGTGCCGCCGCGCAGCCCGCGAGGAAGCCGCGGGGGCGGGGGGCGTCCGGGTCGGGGGCTCCGTCGCCGGGGTTCGGGCCGGAGCCGGCGCCACCGCCGTGGCCCGCCGCACCAGCGCCCGCGTCGCCGCCGTAGGGGTTGCCGCCCCCGGCGAAGGGGTTCCCGCCGCCGTACGGATTGCCGCCGCCGTGGCCCGCGGCGGAGGCCCGGCCCTCGTGGGGTCCGAAGGCGCGGTCGACCGCCCGTTCCAGCTCATGGGTGAGCAGGACGTGGACCAGCCGGTCGTCCGTAAAGGTGACATCGCCGAGGGCTAGCTTCACGCCGCGGACCGCGTCGTCGGCGAGGCGGCGGGCCTCCTCGCGGGTGGCGCCGGTCGCGGTGAGCGGGTTCCAGGCGCCCGATGCCGCGTCGGCGCTCTGGTCCTCGACGGCGTCCAGCAGATGCGCGAGGCGTCCGAAGAGGCGTCCGGCTTCGGCGAGCGGCGCGGCGTTGCCGGGGCGCCGGGCGAGGACGGCGGTGTGCGCGAAGGCCGCCGCCGTGGCGGTCTCGGTGGGTTCGGTGACCGTGAGCAGGGGCGTACCGGGTCCGGCGAGGGCTTCGATCCCGGGCTGCCGGTCGACCGCTTCGAGCAGGACGGCGGTGTCGAAGCCGAGGTCGGAGCCGGTACGGGCGCCCGCGCGGTCCCAGCCCGCGGCGACCTTGCGGGCCGCGGCGGCGAGCGGGCGCCGGGCGAGCATCCCGTCCCGGTCGGCCACGTGGTCGCGGACCTTCGCCGAGGCGAGCACCAGGGAGACCGCCGCCGCCAGCCGGGCGCCCTCGCCCAGGGCGACGGGCGCGGTCCGCATCCCGCGCAGCGGGCAGGGTCCGGCGGTGCGCCGGGACTCGGGGAGCCGTTCCGACTGAGCCTCCGTCAGAACGGAGACGACCAGCCCGTCGTAGTTGGTGGCGACCCGCGCGAACTGGCCGTGGTCGGCGCGGAGCGCCAGACAGAGGCCGCACAGATGCGCCATCCAATCGGTCCTGAGACCCTCGGTCAGCCGATGCGCACATGGCCTGACGATTCCGAACACAACATCCCCCCGTGCAGCGCTTTAACGGCGCGTCGCCGCGTTTCGGCCGCATCGTAACCACACCGGCGTACGCCTGTTGCACGGCTCCGCCGTCACCCGTCCGGCTCGACTTTTATCAGCTGGGCAGATAATGCGTTTTATTCGGGAAAGAACCTGACGAACCGCCACAAGTTCTGCACCAGTAGCGTCACGAATACCCCGCACGTCGGCTATCCACGTGGCACGCGATCCGCATGATGGACGACGATAGGGACAGGGAAGACAACAGACCGCCGGACGGCGGACCACGGAGAGAGGAGGCGTCGATGGGATCTGTGCGCAAGGCGAGTGCCTGGCTGGGGCTCGTCGAGGACAGCGACGACCGCTACTACGCCGACGGCTACGACGGCGAGTACGCCGAGGGCGCCGAATCCGGCGACCCCTGGGTCACCGACGTCCGGGCCGCGGCCACCTCCGCCTCCCCGCAGGAGGACAACCGCCGGATCGCGACGGTCTCCCCCACCTGCTTCCGGGACGCCCGGAACATCGGGGAGCTGTTCCGCGAGGGCGTGCCCGTGATCGTCAATCTGACGGCGCTGGAGCCCGCCGACGCCAAGCGCGTGGTGGACTTCGCCGCCGGGCTGACGTTCGGACTGCGCGGCTCCATCGACCGGGTGGCGACCCGGGTCTTCCTGCTGAGCCCCGCCGACACCCGGATCGTCAACGGCGAGGGCCCCGGTCACCCCCGGGACGGGTTCTTCAACCAGAGCTGAGCGGCGGGCGTCCGGTTCCCCCGGCCGCCCGTCGCCCGGCCTCGGCCCCTGCTCCCTGCCCCCGGGCCTTCCCGCCTGGTCAGCGGAAGGCGTCCTGGCCGGTGAGCGCCTTGCCGAGGACCAGTTGGTGCATCTCCACGGTGCCCTCGTAGGTGAGTACGGACTCCAGATTGGTCGCGTGCCGCATCACCGGGTACTCCAGTGAGATGCCGTTCGCGCCGAGCACGGTCCGGGCCGTCCGGCAGATCGCGATGGCCTCGCGCACATTGTTGAGCTTGCCGAAGCTGACCTGCTCGGGGCGGAGCGTCCCGGCGTCCATCCGGCGGCCCAGATGGTGGGCGAGCAGGATTCCCTTGTGCAGTTCGACCGCCATGTCGGCGAGTTTGGCCTGGGTGAGCTGGAAGCCGCCGATGGGGCGGCCGAACTGCTCCCGGGTCCCGGCGTACTCCAGCGCCGAGGCGAAGCAGGCCCGCGCGGCGCCCATGGCGCCCCAGACGATGCCGTACCGGGCGTGGTCGAGGCAGCTCAGCGGCCCCCGCAGCCCGGTGACCCCGGGCAGGACGGCGTCCGCGGGCAGCCGGACCGAGTCGAGCACCAGCTCACTGGTGACACTGGCCCGCAGGGACCACTTGTGCCGGATCTCGGGCGCCTCGAAGCCGGGCGTCCCGGCGGGCACGAGGAAGCCCCGTACCCCTTCGTCGGTTCCGGCCCAGACCACGGCGACCCCGGCGACGGAACCGTTGGTGATCCATGCCTTGCGGCCGTCGAGCACCCAGTCCGTGCCGTCCCGGCGGGCCCGGGTCCGCATTCCGGCCGGGTCGGAGCCGTGGTCGGGTTCGGTGAGCCCGAAGCAGCCGATGATCTCGCCCGCGGCCATCCCGGGCAGCCAGCGGGCCCGCTGCTCGTCGGAGCCGTAGCGGTGGATCGCGTACATCGCCAGCGACCCCTGGACGGAGACGAGGGAGCGGATGCCGGAGTCGGCGGCCTCCAGCTCCAGACAGGCGAGCCCGTACTGGACGGCGCTCGCGCCCGTACAGCCGTAGCCGGTCAGGGTCATCCCGAGGGCGCCGAGCGCGCCCAGTTCCCGGGCCAGCTCCCGGATCACCGGCACCTCCCCGGACTCGTACCACCCGGCGATATGCGGCAGCACCCGTTCGGCGGCCCAGTCTCGGACCGTCGTCCGGACGGCGCGCTCCTCGTCGTCGAGGAGGTCGTCGAGACCGAGCGGGTCGTCGGGGTCGAAGGGCGGCGGCTTCACGGGCTGGGTCACGGCGGGGCCTCCGGTGCTCGTCGGCACGGGCGGTGGCCGGGCGGCGACCGCCACCGGGAAACTAGCAGCGATAGTCACCGTGGCGCCGCCCCGTTCGGGTGAGAGCCGCGCCACGGCCGGACCGGCGGCGCGGGGTTCGCCCGGTCGGGTGTCCGGCTGTACGCGACGGGAGCCGTGCACGCCCGGGGCGCGCGCGGCGCGAAGAGGGGCACGGCGGGAGCGACCACCGTCGAACACCGGAGCGACGATTCGACCGTACGGGGCAGGGCCCGGCACGATCCTCCGACGACGGCCCGCGACCCCGCCTCCTACGGCCGGGCCACCTCGTGCCCCGCGCCCCGGGCGGGCGGTACGGGTGCGGTGAGTCTGCGGGGCTCCGGGGTCCGGGCGGCCGGGAGGCAGCCGCCGCCGGGCGCTTCGTCGGTGCCCATGGTCCTCGGCAGCCGGAGCGCCGCCACCGCGCCGACCAGCAGCAGCGCGGCGCTGACCAGCAGGGTCACCCGCAGGCCGTGGACGAAGGAGTCCCGGGCCGCGAGCCGCAGTACGGCACCGGCGGCCCCGCCGAGCCCGTCCGCGACCTGGTACGCCTCGCCGAGGGAGTGCGCCGCGGCGGCGCTCGCCTCCCGGGGCACCCCGGGCACCCCGGCGACTCCGGGGGCGTAGGCGGCGTTCATCACACTGCCCAGCAGGGCGATGCCCATTCCGGCGCCCAGTTGGTACGAGGTCTCCCCGATCGCCGCCGCCCCGCCCGCATACTCCTGCGGCGCCTCGCTCAGCATCGACTCGTAGGAGGCGAAGAGCGTCGTCTGGAGCCCGAAGCCGAGCAGGACGAAACCGGTGGTGAGCAGGGCGGGCCGGTCGTAGGGGCCCATCGCGGTCAGCAGCAGTACGGCACCGGAGGTGAGCAGGAAACCGCCGGCCGCCATCCGCCGGGGGCCGATCCGGCTCAGGGTGTACGAGCCGGTGGCCCCGGCGGCCATCGCGGCGAAGGTCAGCGGCAGCAGCCGCAGCCCGGTCTCCATGGGGCCGAGTCCGAGCACCAGCTGGAGGTACTGGACGGCGATCAGTTGCAGCCCGACCAGGGCCAGCATGCAGAGGACCACACAGCCGACGGAGGTCGAGAAGGCGGCGGCGCCGAACATCCGGACGTCGATCAGCGGATGGCTGCGGCGGCGCTGGCGGCGGACGAAGAGGACCGGCAGGGCCAGTCCGATCAGCAGGGGTACGGCGGTGGCGAGGTCGAGGACGCCGTGGCCGACGCCGAGCCGCTTCACCCCGAGGACCAGACCGAGTACCCCGGCCGCGGCCATCAGCGCGCCCCAGACGTCCCACGGCCCGTCGAGGCCGCCCCGGGACTCCGGCAGCAGCCGGGCGCCCAGCGGCAGGATCACCGCCATCAGCGGGATGTTGATCAGGAAGACGGAGCCCCACCAGAAGTGCTCGACGAGGAAGCCGCCGAGTACGGGTCCGGTCGCCGCGCCCACCGCGGCGACCGCGGTCCAGATACCGATGGCGGTGGCCCGCTCCCGGCGGTCGGGGAAGACGGAGCGGAGTATCGACAGGGTGGCGGGCATGATCATCGCGCCGCCGACCCCGAGCAGGGCCCGGGCCGCGATCAGTATCGCGGGCGAGTCGGCGAAGGCGGCCAGCGCGGAGGCCGCGCCGAAGATCCCGTAGCCGAGCAGCAGCACCCGGCGGCGGCCGATCCGGTCGCCGAGGGTGCCGAAGAGGATCAGCAGGGCGGCGCAGATCAGCGGATAGGCGTCGACGATCCACAGCAGCTCGACCCCGCTGGGCCGCAGATCCTCGGTGACGGCGGGGACGGCGACATGGAGCACGGTGGCGTCCAGGGCGACCAGCAGCAGACTGACGCAGAGGACCAGGAGGACGACCCAGCGGTTGGCGCCGCCGTCCGCGGCGCGCGACCGCGCCACGGCACCGGTCGTCCCTGCCATGCCTGTTACCTCCACTGATTCCCTCGCACCCGGCGGACCCGGCCGACAGGTGGGACGGGGACGATCCCAGCGGCGTTCCGGCATCGGTGTACGAGTGAGCCGCAAGCGTACGCGAGTTCAGCGGCCCCTTGGGTGGTCCAGCTCTCACCGCCCGGCGCGCCGGAGTGTGGCGTGCGCCACCCCGGCCTCCGGTTCCCGTATGAGAAAAAATTCATACGGCCATGCGATGAGCGGCAATTGGGGCGTCCCGGACCGGCACCGAAAGGGTTTTCCATCCGGTACGGCCCGGCATAACCGGGGCGTCCGGCGGCTAAACGGCGGGCGCTCTCCGGGCATTACGCCACGGCTGCTCCGGGATTTCCCGAATGGCCGTCTTAAATTCCGCGTCAGGAGACATACTCCACATCACATGGTCATCACGAAGCGGCCGGATCGGCCGGGTCGCACACTCACTCCCTGTAACGTCGATGGAGTGCGTACCGACCTCTTCGCCCGACTGGACCGGGAGCCGGAACCGCCGAAGATAGAGATCCCGCGGATGAGCCGCACCCGTCTCGCCCTCTTCGGCGGGACGGCCGTGTTCTATGTGGCCATCGTGGTCGCCGTATGGGCGTCCACCTGGCTTGTGCTCGTCGACTGGAAGGTGATGCTGTTCCGGCCCTATCAGCAGTGGCCGGAGCTGCACGCCCTGCTCGACTACTTCGTCGTCCTGGGCCAGCGCGGCCCCACGGCCGTGATGGTGGCGGCCTGGCTCGGCTGGCGTTCCTGGCGCATGCACACCCTGCGGCCGATACTGGCGCTCGGCGTCGCCCTGTTGCTGCTCAATGTGACGGTCGGCTCGGTGAAGCTGGGCCTGGGCCGACTCGGCCCCCACTACGCGACACAGATCGGCTCGGCCGAGATGTTCGCGGGCGGCGATATATTTCCTTCCGGACATACCGCCAACGCGGTGGTGACCTGGGGAATCCTGGCCTATATGGCGACCACGCCCCGGACCCGCCGCCATCTGTCCGCGCTCTCCGCGACGGTCTCCCTGGGCGTCGGGCTCACCACCGTCTATCTCGGTACGCACTGGCTGAGCGATGTCCTCCTCGGCTGGGCGGCGGGGCTGCTGATCCTGCTCGCCCTGCCCTGGTGCGAGCCGTTGATCGCCCGCGCCGAGAGCCGGCTGCTGGAGCTCCGCGACCGCCGGCGTGCCCGGCGCAGGTCCCTGCCGTCGCTGCCGGTGGCGGCCGGCGGGCCCCGGCCGCGTCAGGTGCCGCAGGCCGAGCCGGAGCCCCGCGGTGTGCCGTCCGGCGCCCGTGGTGCCGTGGTGCGGCTGGGGGCCACCCTGCCCGCACCGGCCTCCCCGGCCCGTCGGCGCGCGGCGTCCGGTTCGTCGCCGGGCGGTACCGGAGGCAGCCGTACCGGAGCGGTCCGTACCGGGGGCCGGGAGCCGGTCACCCCGTCGGGCGGCGGGCGCTCCCCCGGCTCCCGCACGATGACCGGGGGCTGAGCCGGCTGAGCCTGGCTGAGCCGTCTGGGTAATCCGAGGACATCCCGGGGGTGGGTTTTCGGCCGTACGCCGCGACCCGCCCCCATTTTCTTCTTCGCTCCGGCGGCTCCGGCTTCCCGGGGCCGCGGTGGTTCAGCCGCGCCAGCAGCGGATCACGGTGCCGTGTTCGACCTCGAAGTTGATCCGGCCGCGCAGATATTCCAGAGTGATGATCGCCCCGGGCGGCAGCGTTCGTACAGTTGTCCAGCCACGGGCGCTCGCCCGTCGCTCGGCGGCGTCGGCGGCGAGGCCGACATATGCCTCCGTGGCGTCGGCGCCCTCGGCGCCGTTGTCGTCGGGGGCGGCGGGCGGTTGCGGTCGAGGTGCCATGCCCTCCACCGTAGGCGGCAGCGGACGGTGACGAAAGCCCGGCCCCGGGCCCGTCGCGACACCGGTTCCCGGCCGCGTTCCCGGGCCCCTTCCGTACGGTTAGCGGCGGCCCGCCGAGCCCTTCCCGGGGGCCTTGCGGGCGCGGTCGCCGACCGGGCCGTACGACGGCCGTTCGAGCGGAAACCGGGGCTTGTCGAACGGCTGGTTCGACGCCGCGCGGGGCGGTAATTCCACCGGAGCGGTCGATCACGGAGAATTCCGGCATCGAATTACCGAGCGGTATCCGGGACGAATTGCCACCGGCCGTACGAACGCGTCCACGGGCGCCCCGGCCCGGGCCTCGTACCGCCTCCGGCGGGGCGGTCATCCGGCCCGGTCGATCGTCCGGGTGAACCGGTCGCGGACCACCCGGAACTGCTCGATCAGTTCGACCGGTTCGACGATGTCGAATTCCACCCCCATCAACATCACATGGATCACCATCACCTCCGGACTCCCCGCTCCCGTCCGCAACAGGCAGTGCCCCTCATCGACCGGTTCCACCGTCCCGTCGGCCGGGGAGAGCGTCTCGCGGGCCTCTTCGGCGGACATATGGAGCCGGATCACCGCCCGGGTGCCGTAGGCCCGGGTCGACACCCCCCGGGAGACATAGGCCGCCAGATCCTCGGCGGGCGGGGTGCGCGGGGCGAACCGGGGCCCGTGCGGCGGGGTGGGCCGGATCCGGTCGGCTCGGAAGGTGCGCCAGTCCGCCCGGTCGACGTCCCAGGCGACGAGGTACCAGCGGCGTTCGGTGCAGACCAGCCGGTGGGGCTCCACGGTCCGCCGGGTGGTGGCCCCGCCGTGGTCCTCGTAGGCGAAGCGCAGCCGCTCGCAGTCCCGGCAGGCGTTGGCCAGCTCGGTGAGGACGGCGGCGTCGATCCGGGCGGCGGGGGTCCGCAGCAGGGGCACGGTGAAGGCGTTCAGGGCGCCGACCCGGCGGCGCAGCCTGGACGGCAGGACCTGCTCCAGTTTGGCCAGGGCGCGTACGGAGCTGTCGGCGATGCCCTCGATGCCCTGGCCCGCGGCGGTGCGCAGGCCCACGGCCACCGCCACGGCCTCGTCGTCGTCGAGGAGCAGCGGGGGCAGTTCGGCACCGGCGCCGAGCTGGTAGCCGCCGCCGGTGCCGGGGCTGGCGTCGACGGGGTAGCCCAGCTCGCGCAGCCGGTCGACGTCCCGGCGTACGGTGCGCGGGGTGACGCCGAGGCGGCGGGCCAGCTCCGGTCCGGTCCACTCGCGGTGGGCCTGGAGGAGTGAGAGCAGGCGCAGCAGTCGTGCGGAGGTCTCCAACATGACCGGCAGTCTGCCAAGGATCGCGGACCATTTCGGTCCTCGATCCACCGTCCCCGGCGGTGCGGCCCGCGGATTCCGGCCCGGTCGGTTCAGCGGCCCCGGCGGAGTCGGCGCAGTACGGCGGCGGTGAGGGACCGCAGATCGTGGACGGCGGCGTACAGGAGGCAGAGCGCCCGGCGGCCGGGCTCGCGGACGGCCCGCAGCGGGCCCCGGGCGGCCCGGTCGCGGGCGATCAGCTCGGTGAAGACGGCCTCGTGGCGTCCGGCGACGGCGACCGCGTCGAACCGGGCGGAGGAGGCCAGGGCGGCGGCTCCGGCCCGGCGGCGCCGGTCGTCGTCGCCGATCAGCTCCAGCAGGGCCGAGGCGACGGCGTCGCTGTCGCCGACCGGTACCAGCCGGCCGTCCACGCCGTCCTCGATGATCTCGCGCGGGCCGTGCGGGCAGTCGGTGGAGACCACCGGCAGTCCGCAGCGCATGGCCTCCACGATGGTCATCCCGAAGGACTCCTTGCTGGAGGTGACGGCCGCGATGGAGCCCTTGACCCACTCGGGGTCCAGCGGATGGACATTGCCCATCAGGAAGACGTGTTCGCCCAGTCCGTGCCGGTCGATCCGGGCGGTGAGCGCCGCGTTCTCGTCGCCGGTGGCGTCGCCGCTGCCGTAGATCCGCAGCCGCCAGTCGGGCCGTTCTGCGACGACCTTGGCGAACGCGTCGACCAGGACGTCGTACCGCTTGACCCGGGTGAGCCGCCCGGCGGCGACCACGAACTTGCCGGTGCCGTCGGCGGGGGCCACGGCCGGTTCGGGGACCCCGTTGGGCACGGCGTCGACCCGGACGCCGGGGAGCCGGAGCCGGGTCCGGTAGGCGCGGGCGTCGGCCTCGGTGACGGTGGTGACGGCGTGCAGCCGTCCGTAGCGGTAGCCGAGCGCCCGGCGGAGCCGGTAGCCGTGACCGTCGAGGGTGAGGTGTTCCTGGCCGATCCGGACGGTGCCGGGGCGGGCCTGCCGGGCGATGTGCACATTGAGTCCGGGCCGGGTGCCGACCACCACATCGGCGTCCAGGGACCGCAGATGAGCCCCGATCAGTTCATCGGTGAGCCGGCTGTACTGCCGGTGCCGGCCGTCGCCGCGCGGGAAGATCCGGGCGGGGCGGGCGTGGTCGGGATGGTCGCCCGCGTACCGCGGGCTCTCCTTGCGGAGATCCACCAGAGCGCGCAGGGCGACTCCCTCCGGCGCGCCCATATAGGGCGTCTCGCGGTGCCGGAAGACCGAGACGATCTCGACCTCGTGCCGTTCGGCGAGCGCCTGCGCGAGGGTGAAGGTCGTACGGATCGTGCCCCCGATGCCGTACGCGTTGTGGAGCAGGAACGAAATACGCATTCGCGTCGGAGTCTCCGTGTCGCACGTCTGTGCCTCAAGTGGTCGGACCCCGACTCTACTTGTCGCGGGGTGGTCCGCCGGACCGGGTTCCGGCCATGCGTGACCCCGACAACGGTCGCCCGTTGAACCGGTGTGAGCCGGGGAGCCTCCCGGCCCTGTGCGATACGCATCGAAAGCACCATCACGTTCGAGGAGCCATCCGTGCCCCGCATGCTCGATGTCAGCGCGGCCGTACGCGCCGAGCTCGGCGACGAGGAAGCCGACCGGCTGGTCGCCGGTGATTCCGAGACCCCGGCCGTCTACGCCTGTACTTCCTGCCGCACCCCGGGCAACCCCGAGCGGGAGCGGACCAGCACTGTGCTGTTCGTCGGCGAGGAGACGGCCGTTCTCGCCTTCGCCCATGCGACCTGCGTGCCCTCGCAGGTCGTCCGGCTCGCCGAGGAGCAACTCCGGGGAGCCGCGGAATCCATCACCGGTAGTACCGAGGAGCCCCCTGTGCCCATGACCACCGACCCCACGTCCCTCGACACCGCGCCCGGCCAGGCCGTGCTCGGGGTCACCAGCGGCCTGATCCTGGTGGACGGGGATCTGCACCCGGCGCTGGTGGTGGAGCCGACCGCGCCTATCGCCCGCCCCGGCACCACGGGCGAGAACGGGGACGAGTTCCTGCCGCTCCTGATCGAGCAGGGCTTCGCCCCGGTACACGATGTCAACGAGGTCCCCGGCGCCCTCGACGGCTGGTCCGTACTGCTGGCCGTGGGCCGGCTGCACGCGATCCTCCAGCCGGGCGCGGTGGCCTGGTGGAAGGCCCATCAGCCGCTCCAGGTCACCGACGGCTGGCGGACGGCGGTGAACAAGTCCCACAAGGTGCTGGTGTTCTGCGCGCCGGTGGGCTCGATCGGCCAGCAGCCGCGCGAGGACCTGCTGCGGGACGCCCTGGAGAAGGCGGCGGCGGGCGGGCGGCTGGTCGCCGCCTCGATGCCGCTGGCGGGTACGTGACCCGCTGCCCCGGTGCCGCGCCCCCGCCCGGGGCGCGGCCGGGGGCGGCGGGGCGCGGCCGGGTGGTTCCGCCGCCGCGGCAGTGACGGGCCGGGGGCATGGGTCGTTGCAGGTACGTGCAGACCTACGACCCCATCCGCCAGCCGTATCCGAGTCCGATCCCGGGCATGCGCCCCGCGCATGAGGCGGAGGAGTTCTCCCCGACGCCCATCTTCGACGCGCTGTACGCCGAGTACCGCAGGTCGTTCCGGGCGCTGCCCGGGGACCGGACGGGCGAGGAGCATCTGGCCTTCCCCGCCTTCTCCACCCAGGCCACGGGCCGGGCCGGGGGCAGGCTCCCGTACGCGGGCGCGGGGTGGCAGCCGTATCCCGTACGGCACTATCCGGCGCTGCCCCCGGCGCCCCGCCGCGGCCACTGACCCACAGCCGGGGCCGGTGGTACGACGAGGGGCGGCACCCCGGACCGGGGTGCCGCCCCTCGTCGGCGTAGCGGCGGGTGTTACTTCTTCTTGCCGCGCTTCTCGCGGACCCGGACCGAGATGTGCAGCGGGGTCCCCTCGAAGCCGAACTCCTCGCGCAGCCTGCGCTCCACGAAGCGGCGGTAGCCGTGCTCCAGGAAGCCGGAGGCGAAGAGGACGAACCTCGGCGGCTTGGTGCCCGCCTGGGTCCCGAAGAGGATCCTGGGCTGCTTGCCGCCCCGGATGGGGTGCGGATGGGCGGAGACGATCTCGCCGAGGAAGGCGTTGAGCCGTCCGGTGGGGATCCGGGTCTCCCAGCCGGCCAGGGCGGTCTCGATCGCCGGGACCAGCTTCTCCATGTGGCGGCCGGTCCGGGCGGAGACATTGACCCGGGGCGCCCAGGAGATCTGGGCCAGCTCGGTCTCGATCTCCCGCTCCAGGTAGTAGCGGCGCTCCTCGTCGAGGGTGTCCCACTTGTTGTACGCGATCACCATCGCCCGGCCCGCTTCCACGGCCATGGTGATGATCCGCTGGTCCTGGACGCTGATGGAGTCGCTGGCGTCGATCAGGATCACCGCGACCTCCGCCTTCTCCACGGCGGCGGCGGTGCGCAGGGAGGCGTAGTAGTCCGCGCCCTCCTGGAGGTGGACCCGGCGGCGGATACCGGCGGTGTCGACGAACTTCCAGGTCACTCCGCCCAGCTCGATCAGCTCGTCGACCGGGTCGCGGGTGGTGCCCGCCAGCTCGTTGACGACCACCCGCTCCTCGCCCGCGACCTTGTTCAGCAGGGACGACTTGCCGACATTGGGGCGGCCGATCAGGGCGATCCTGCGGGGGCCGCCGACGGCGGTGCCGAAGGTCTGGGCCGGGGCGTCGGGCAGCACCTCCAGCACGGCGTCGAGCATGTCGCCGGTGCCGCGGCCGTGGAGCGCGGAGACGGGGTGCGGTTCGCCGAGGCCGAGCGACCACAGGGCGGTGGCGTCCGCCTCGCCGCTGGGGCCGTCGACCTTGTTGGCGCAGAGCACCACGGGCTTCCCGGACCGGCGCAGCAGCTTGACGACGGCCTCGTCGGTGTCGGTGGGGCCGACGGTGGCGTCGACCACGAAGACGACGGCGTCGGCGGCCTCGATGGCGTACTCGGCCTGGGCGGCGACGGAGGCGTCGATCCCGAGGACGTCCTGCTCCCAGCCGCCGGTGTCGACGAGCTTGAAGCGGCGGCCCGCCCATTCGGCCTCGTAGGTGACCCGGTCGCGGGTGACGCCGGGCCGGTCCTCGACGACGGCCTCACGGCGGCCGATGATCCGGTTCACCAGGGTCGACTTGCCGACATTGGGGCGGCCGACGACGGCGAGGACGGGCAGCGGGCCGTGACCGGCCTCGTCGATGGCCTCCTCGACCTCGTCCGCGTCGAAGCCCTCCACCGCGGCGAGCTCCATGAACTCCGCGTACTCGGCGTCGCCGAGTGCTCCGTGGTCGTGCTGGTCGTTCATGAAGTCCGTTCCTCGTTATGTCGACCGGACCGGCTCCCGGGGTCGGGGGGTCCGTATGGTCAAGTCTTACCCGGGGCGCCCGGTGAGGCGCCTGGCGTTTTCCAGATGGGCGGTCAGCCGGTCCTGGATCCGTACCGTGGCCTGGTCCAGCGCCGTACGGGTCCGGCGGCCCGAGCCGTCGCCCGCGTCGAAGGCGTCACCGAAGACCACGTCCACCCGGCCGCGCAGCGGCGGTACGGCGCCGATCAGACGGCTGCGGCGTTCGGTGCTGCCGAGGACGGCCACCGGGACGACCGGGGCGCCGGTACGGACCGCGAAGTACGCCAGCCCGGCCCGGAGGGACGCGAAGTCGCCCTCGCCCCTGGTGCCCTCGGGGAAGATCCCGAGGACGTCGCCGCGCTCCAGGATCCCCAGCGCGTTGGTCACCGCCGAGCGGTCGGTGCCCGACCGGTCGACCTTCAGCTGGCCGATGCCCAGCAGGAAGGGATCGAGCGGGCCGACGAACGCCTCCTTCTTGATCAGGAAGTGCACGGGCCGGGGCGCGGTGCCCATCAGCATGGGGCCGTCGAGGGCGTGGGAGTGGTTGACGGCGAGGATCACGGGTCCGGCGGACGGCACCCGCCAGGCGCCGAGCACCCTGGGCTTCCACAGTCCGTACATCAGCCCGATGCCGATATACCGGCCGACGGCCGCGCCCTGCGCGGAGGGCCGGGTCACCGGGCCGCCGTCCGGCGCTCCTCGACCAGGCCGATCACCCGGTCGACGACCTGCTGGAGGGTCAGTTCGGTGGTGTCGACCTCGACCGCGTCGTCCGCCTTGGCCAGCGGGGACGTCGCCCGGCCGGAGTCGGCCGCGTCCCGGCGGACCAGGGCCTGCCGGGTCGCCTCCACGTCGGAGCCCTTGATCTCGGCGGACCGGCGGGCGGCCCGGGCCTCCGGGGAGGCGGTGAGGAAGATCTTGAGATGTGCGTCGGGGAGGACGGTGGTGCCGATGTCGCGGCCCTCGACCACGATGCCGCGGGCCGCGCCGGCGGCGATGGTCCGCTGGAGTTCGGTGATCCGCGTCCGTACCTCCGGTACCGCGCTCACGGCGCTGACCTGAGCGGAAACCTCCTGGCTCCGGACGGCCGCGGCGACATCGGTGCCGTCGACGGTGATCGTCGGGGCGGCGGGATCGGTCCCGGAGACGATCAGGGCCTTGCCGGCGGCCGCGGCGATCGCGGCGGGGTCGGCGGTGTCCACGCCGTTGGAGATCATCCACCAGGTGATCGCCCGGTACTGCGCGCCGGTGTCGAGGTAGCTCAGGCCCAGGGCGGCGGCGACCGCCTTGCTGGTGCTCGACTTTCCGGTGCCGGCGGGGCCGTCGATGGCAACGATCACGGCGGATTCCACGGTGTACGACACCTTTCCTTCGGATTTCTGCGGAGCGGAGGGGGCGGCCGGACCCGGCCGTACCGGGGGTTTCCGGTGGTCGCGGGCGCCACGGGCCCCGGACAAGGTTACCGACTGCCGAAGCCTGCCCGTGAACCGCGCGCCCGCCCGGCGGCCGGGCCGGACCGGGGGCCTGCCCGGTCCGGGGCCGTACCGGGTCTACCGGCGGATGGACCAGCCGCGCTCCCGCAGGGCCGCCGAGAGCACGGTCGCGGCGGCGGGCTCCACCATCAGCTGCACCAGACCCGCCTGCTGTCCGGTGGCGTGCTCGATCCGGACGTCCTCGATGTTCACCCCGGCCCGGCCCGCGTCGGCGAAGATCCGGGCCAGCTCGCCGGGGCTGTCGCTGATCAGTACGGCGACGACCTCGTACGCCGCCGGAGCCGCGCCGTGCTTGCCGGGGACCCGGGCCCGCCCGGCGTTCCCGCGCCGCAGTACGTCCTCGATACCGCTGACGCCGTCGGCCCGCGCGGCGGCGTCGGCGGACTCCAGCGCCCGGAGCGCCCGGACGGTCTCGTCCAGGTCGGCGGCGACCCCGGCCAGGACCTCGGCGACCGGGCCGGGGTTGGCGGAGAGGATGTCGACCCACATCCGGGGGTCGGACGCGGCGATCCGGGTGACGTCGCGGATGCCCTGCCCGCAGAGGCGTACGGCGGTCTCGTCGGCCTCCCGGAGCCGGGCGGCGACCATCGAGGAGATCAGCTGCGGGGTGTGGGAGACCAGGGCGACGGCCCGGTCGTGGGCGTCGGCGTCCATCACGACGGGGACGGCACGGCAGAGGGCGACGAGTTCGAGGGCCAGGTTGAGGACCTCGGTATCGGTCGCCGGAGTGGGCGTGAGCACCCAGGGGCGGCCCTCGAAGAGATCGGCGCTGGCGGCCAGCGGCCCGGAGCGTTCCTTGCCCGCCATCGGATGCGTACCGATGTACGCGGAGAGGTCGACGCCGAGGGCCTCCAGCTCCCGGCGGGGGCCGCCCTTGACGCTGGCGACATCGAGATAGCCGCGGGCCAGGCCGCTCTTCATCGCCTCGGCGAGCGCCCCGGCCACCCCGGCGGGGGGCACGGCGACGATCGCCAGGTCGACGGGGCCCTCGGGGGGCGTCTCGGTACCGGCGCCGAGGGCGGCGGCGGTCCGGACCCGTTCGGCGTCGGGGTCGACGAGATGGACGCCGATCCCGCGGCCGGTGAGGGCGAGGGCGGCGGAGGTGCCGATCAGTCCGGTTCCGATGACGGCGGCGGTTCTCACTGGGCGTTGTCCTTGCGCGGGGCGGCGGCGGCACGGAGGTACGAGTATGACGAGTACGAGGTGGTACGGCGCCGGACCGGTCACGTCCGGCCGGGCGTACTCCGGACACCCAGCCTAGGCCGTGTCCGGCGGACAGCGCCGTCCGCCCGTGGGGCGGGGCACCCGGCGGCCGGTGCGCGCGATCGGCGGCGGGATCCCCCGGCGCCGCCCGGGGGCGGTTTCCCCCGGAACGGGCGTACGCGGACGGTGCCACGACACCGGGGAGCGCCCCCGTGCTTCAAGGGCTGCCGGGGCGGGTGGGCGTGGCGGGGGGTCGCGGGCGGGCGCGGATTCCCGGGACGCCCTGGTCAGCCGGGCCGGGCGGACGGCGGCACGGGCGGCCCGGCTCGTGCGGCGCACCCCGGGTTGCCGGGGCGGCGGCGGGCACGGTGGCACAATGCACGCCGACCGGGTACCGCACGACCGAGGGAGTACGGCGATGGACGCAGCGCGGCGGACGGTGCTGGCGGCGGGGGCGGCGGCGACGGCCGCCCTGGCCACCGGCTGTTCGGACGGCGGAGGCGACGGCGGTGGGGCGGCCGAGCCGGGGACGACCCCGCCCGGCGCCTGGGAGGACACCGCTTCCCCCGGCACGACGGCCCCCGGCGCCTCGCCGACCGCGTCGATGGGCCGGGAGCTGACGAAGCGCTCCGCCGTCCCGGTCGGCGGCGGAACGGTCTTCAAGGCCGAGAAGGTGGTGGTGGTCCAGCCGACGGCCGGACAGTTCAAGGCGTTCTCGGCGGTCTGCCCGCATCAGGGCTGTCTGGTGGACCGGGTCGCGGACGGCACCATCGACTGCCCCTGCCACGACAGCCGGTTCCGGATCACGGACGGCTCGGTCGAGAAGGGCCCTTCGACGCGTCCGCTGCCGCCCGCTGCGATCACGGTCACCGGGGACGCGGTCCTGCTGGCCTGATCCGAAAGAGGCGGCCTAAGGGCTGTCCCGTAATCCCCGGTGGGCGCACGACGACAGCTACGGCACTCCCCCTGGGCCTGGCGGCCCGGGAGGTACCCCCACGCCGCGTTGTCGGAGTACCCGAATACATCCAGTATGCGAGCACCCCTCCGCCTTGCGATACACCGCATCTGACGCCGTGCGCTATCCACCGGGGACTACGGGACAGCCCTTAGCCTGATCCGCATGTACGACGGCGAACCGGCACCCGCGCCCCAAGATCTCGTCCGCGACCACACGGTCTACTCCTGTGTCATGGGTTCGCGGGCCTTCGGACTCGCGACCGAGGAGAGCGATACCGACCGGCGGGGTGTGTTTCTCGCGCCCACCCCGCTGTTCTGGCGGTTCGACAAGCCGCCGACCCATGTGGACGGGCCGCTGCCCGAGCAGTTCTCCTGGGAGCTGGAACGCTTCTGCGTGCTGGGGCTGCGGGCCAATCCCAACATTCTGGAGGTACTGCACTCCCCGCTGGTGGAGCGGATCGACGACACCGGCCGGGAGCTGCTGGCGCTGCGCGGCGCCTTTCTCTCCCGGGAGGTCCACCGGACCTTCGTCCACTACGCGGCGGGCCAGCACAAGCGGCTCACGGCGGATCTGCGGGCCGGGCGCGAGCCGCGCTGGAAGCCGCTGTCGCATCTGCTGCGGCTCCTGCTGACCTGCCGTGATCTGCTGCGGACGGGTGAGCTGGTACTCGATGTGGGCGCCGAGCGGGAGGCACTGCTCGCGGTCCGGCGCGGGGAGACGGAGCTGAGCCGGGTCGAGTCCTGGGCGGACCGGCTGGTGGCGGAGGCGGACGCCGCCCTGCCCGGTTCTCCGCTGCCCGACGCGCCGGACCGGGCCCGGGTGGCGGACTTCCTGGTCCGGACCCGCCGGGCGTCAGCGCTCCAGCCGGGCCCGTACCACCAGATCGCCGAGGGCGTCGCGGACTGAGGGGTGCTCCGGCAGTCCGGTGTCCCGCTGGGCGGAGTCCAGGACTTCGTGCAGGGCGGCGATGTCGGCGGCGGCGGATTCCGGGACGAGCCCGGTGCCCGTACGGTGCTCGGCCTCGGCCTTGGCGGCGATCAGCTCGGGCAGGTACGAGGGCGCCGTGACCTCCCCCAGAAGTTCCGGCAGGGACGCCAGCACCCGGCCGCTCCGCATCAGATGGACGCCGGTGAGCAGCGCGCGGAAGGTGTAGAGCAGCGGCTTCAGCTCGCCGGTCTTCTCGTGGAGCCGCCACTGGGTGTTGGCGAACCCCCGGTAGTGGTGGGCGTGGTTGCGGGTGAGGACGCCGGGCGCGAGGGCGGTGAGTTCGGTATGGGTGTCCGTGGTGTGGACGACCAGGGGTGAGAGCAGCTGTTCCAGGACGTAGCCGTTGGGGCGGAGCATGAGACCGGCGAACTTCCGCAGGTCATGGGTGACGAGGTCGGTCTCGACGCCGTCGCGGTCCCAGATCCGGCCGCGGGTCTCGTCGGGGGCGTCGAGGCCGATCAGTTCCGCCACCGGCAGCAGGTGTACCCCGCGCAGGTCCACGTCCGAGTCGCGGGACGGGAAGCCGTAGAGATGGGCGCCGGAGACGGTGGCGAAGATCAGCGGATCGGGCTGATCGGCGACGACGGAGCCGAGGTCGAGGGTGTCGAGACCCAAGGCTCCGAGGGCTCCGAGGGCGTCGCGGCTGTCGGAGGCGGCGGGGTGCACGGAATTCATCGGGTGAGGATGGCACCCCGGTGCCCCGGGGCGGGGCACCGGGGTGTGTCAGGCGTCCCAGAGGGCTCCCAGGGTCATCAGGTCGCTGCGGTGTTCGACCTCGTCGGCCCAGCGGCCGGGCCAGGCTGCGGCGCCCAGATGGGCTCCGGCGAAGGCGCCCGCGAGGGCCGCGATCGAGTCGGAGTCGCCCCGGGTGCAGGCGGCGCGGCGCAGGACGGTGAGGGGTTCCCCGGGGAAGAGCAGGAAGCACTGGAGTGCGGTGGTGAGGGCTTCCTCGGCGATCCAGCCGTCGCCGGTGGTCAGGCACGGGTCGCACTCGGGGTCGGCGGTGGGCAGGGCCTCGGCGAGCCGCCGCAGGGCGTCCTGGCACTCGTCCCAGCCGCGGGCGATGTACGCCTGGGGTGTGGGGTCACCGGCCCGGGTCCACAGGTCGCCGAGCCAGCGGTCGTGGTAGCGGGACCGGTTGTCGTAGGCGTACGAGCGGAGCAGTCCGACCAGGCCCATGGGTTCGGCGCCGCGGGCGAGGAGGTGGACGGCGTGGGCGGTGAGGTCGGCGGCGGCGAGGGCGGTGGGGTGGGCGTGGGTGAGGGCGGCCTGGAGCTGGGCGGCGCCCGCGCGCTGTCCGGCGCTGAGGCCGGGGACGAGCCCGACGGGCGCGACCCGCATATTGGCCCCGCAGCCCTTGGAGCCGACGACTCCGGCCCGCTGCCAGGGCAGCCGGGGGTCGTCGAGGCGGCGGCAGGCGTCGAGGCAGGTGGTGCCGGGGGCGCGGTTGTTCTCCGGGGAGTGGTACCAGGCGGTGAACTCGGCCCGCAGCGGCGCGGCGAACCGGGCCTCGTCCAGCGGGCCCCGGTCCATGGCGGTGCGCAGGGCCCGGCCGACGGCGAGGGTCATCTGGGTGTCGTCGGTGATGTACGCAGGGCGCGGCAGCAGCGTCTCCCGCCAGGGGCCGCGCTCGGCGAGGATCCGCGGTACGTCGCTGAACTCGGTGGGGAAGCCGAGGGCGTCCCCGAGGGCGAGTCCGATCAGGGACCCGGTGGCCGCCCGCTTGTCGGTGGTCCCGAAGGGTTTGGTCGCTCCGCTGGTGGTGCTGCCGGTCACGGTCATGGCTGGCGTCCTTCCGGGCGCAGGAGGGGTGGGTGCAGGGTCGCGGCGGTGCCGGCCCGGTAGAGGGCGGCGGGTTTGCCCCGGCCGCCGGTGCGGCGCGGGGGGCCTTCGACCGGTTCGACGAAGCCGGGGGTGGCGAGGACCTTGCGCCGGAAGTTGGGCCGGTCGAGGGGGACGCCCCAGACGGTTTCGTAGATCTGCTGCAACTCGCCGAGGGTGAACTCGGGCGGGCAGAAGCCGGTGGCGAGGCCGGTGTATTCGAGCTTGGCGCAGATCCGGTCGTAGGCGTCGGCCACGATCCGGTCGTGGTCGAAGGCGAGGCCCCGGGCGTCGGAGCGGTCGGTCCAGCGGGCGTTGGCCGCGTCGCCGCCGCCGCGCGGTTCGGGCAGGTCGGGCAGGAGTGCGGCATAGGCGACGGAGACCACCCGCATCCTCGGGTCGCGGTCCGGTTCGCTGTAGGTGCGGAGCTGTTCGAGGTGGAGGTCGTGGACGGTGTCGGCGGAGAGCCCGGTCTCCTCGGCCAGTTCCCGCCGGGCGGCCCGCCCGGCGGACTCCTCGGGCCGTACGAAGCCGCCGGGCAGGGCCCACGCGCCCCGGTAGGGCGCCTCTCCGCGCTCGACGAGCAGGACGTTCAGGCGCCCGTCGCGCACGGTGAAGACGGCGAGGTCGACGGTGACGCCGAAGGGCGGGAAGGCGCGCGGGTCGTAGCCCGGAACGCTCTCGTCCCGGCCGGGGGCGGTCGGCATCAGCGGTGCTCCGTGAGGTCGGGGACGGGGGCGGGCGCCTGGCCGCCGGGGACGACCAGCGGCGCGGCGAAGTCCCAGCCCTCGCCGAGCAGTTCGTCGACGGCGGCGACGGCGGTGGCGAGCCGCCGGGCCGGGGGCCCGGTGACGCGTACCGTACGCCGCCCGGTGCGGGCCAGTTCCGCGGCGAACCGGCCGGTCATCCAGGGGCGCAGCTCCTCGCCGTCGCGGAGTCCGTCGTCCTCGAACGGGACGTCCGTGTGGTCGGTGAGCAGCCACAGCCGCTGGCACCGGGTACGGTCGGCGATCTCCTGGACGGCGGGGCTGGGCGCGCCGAGATAGCGCTCGTGCCAGACGGTGGTGGCGAAGGCGTCGGTGTCGCAGAAGAGGACGGGTGAGCTGAGCCGGGCGGCCTCCGTCTCCCGTTCGGCCTGCCGCCGGGCGATCACCGGGAACTCCTCCGAGCCGAAGGCGACGTCGGACCAGTCGGCGCCGGGCCGCTCCCGCCGCAGCCGGGCCAGTTTCCGCTCGCTGTACTCCCGTCCGTACTCGGGGACCCAGCGGGTCCGGCCCCAGACGCCGCCGCGGGCCCGGTAGTGGTCGGCGAGGTCGCGGGCGAGGGTCGTGGTGCCGGTGGACTCGGCGCCCAGGACGACGATCCGGCGGGTGAGCGCGGCCCGGACCGGGGGCCGCAGGAAGTCCCAGTGGGCCACCGGGTCGGCGCGTACGGCCGTCCCGGAGACCGGGAAGAGGCTGCGGGCCGGGTCGACGCAGACGGCGTCGGCGCCGAATCTGCGGCCGAGTTCGCCGCCGTACGCCTCCGAGGTGAAGACCGCGTCGACGGGTTCGGGCACGGCGGCCCGGAAGACCGCCATATGGGCGTCCCAGATCGCCGGGTCGCGGACGTCCATGGGGACGTCGTCGACGGTGCCGACGATCCGGATCCCGGGGTCCTGGTGGACCTCCCGCAGCCAGGCCACCCGGTCGGCGAGCGGTACGGACTCGACCGTGGCGGCGCAGACCAGGACGGTCAGCAGATCGCAGCGGTCGGCGGCGGTGGAGACGAGATGGTGGTGCCCGGCGTGCGGTGGATAGAACTTGCCGAGGACCAGTCCGTGCCGGTAGCGCCTCACGCGGTCACCTCCACGGGTCGCGGCCGGGGCGGCGCGGTGAGCGCGCGCGACCAGTTCCGCAGCCCCGAAAGACAGAGCAGCAGGAATCCCGCGTAGAGCACGGAGGTCAGATAGAGGTCCTTGTGCGCGTAGAGCGGGATGTAGATCACGTCGGCGGCGATCCACAGCCACCAGGACTCCAGCCGCTTCCGGCACTGTCCGTAGGTCGCCATCAGCGACAGGGACGTGGTGAGCGCGTCCCAGAAGGGGACGGTGGAGTCGGTGGCGCGGTCGAGGAGGAGCGTGATCAGGATCGTCCCCGCCGCGCCCGCCGCGAGCAGCAGGATCCATTCGGTCCGGCCGGTGCGGCGTACCTCCAGGGGGCCTTTCGATCCTGGTCCACCCCCGTGGGTCCAGGACCACCAGCCGTAGGCGGCGAGGGTGATGAAGACGATCTGGAGACCGGCGTCGGCGTAGAGCCCGGCCTGGGTGAAGAGGAGGACGAAGAAGAGGTTGTTGGCGATGCCGACGGGCCAGTTGGCGAGGTGCTGGCGGGTGACCAGCCAGACGCAGAGCGCGCCGCTGCCGAAGCCGAGGACCTCGGTCCAGCTGACCGGGGTGCCGAGCAGGGTGAACAGCGGCCGTTGCAGGGCCTCCACGACATCGGCGAGTGCCACACCCGCCCCCTTTCTTTAATAGTCATCATGACTATAAACAGGCCGGGCCCGGCGGCACAAGGGAAAAGAGGAGGGCCCGCGGCGCGAGTGCGCCGCGGGCCCTCCCCCTGAAGGGATGCTGGTCCTACAGACCGACCTCGTTCATTAGCATGCCGACCTCGGTATTGGTCAGCCTGCGCAGCCAGCCCGACTTCTGGTCGCCGAGCGCGATCGGCCCGAAGGACGTCCGGACCAGCTTGTCCACGGGGAAGCCGGCCTCGGCGAGCATCCGGCGCACGATGTGCTTGCGGCCCTCGTGCAGGGTGACCTCGACCAGGTAGTTCTTGCCGGTGTTCTCCACCACGCGGAAGTGGTCAGCCCTGGCGTAGCCGTCCTCCAGCCGGATCCCGTCCTTCAGCTGCTTCCCCAGGTCGCGCGGGAGCGGGCCCTGGACGGCGGCCAGATAGGTCTTGCGGACGCCGTATCGGGGGTGCGTCAGCCGGTGGGCCAGCTCACCGTGGTTGGTGAGCAGGATGATGCCCTCGGTCTCGGTGTCCAGCCGCCCGACGTGGAAGAGCCGGGTCTCCCGGTTGGTGACGTAGTCGCCGAGGCACTGGCGGCCGTCGGGGTCTTCCATCGTGGAGACCACGCCCGCGGGCTTGTTCAGGGCGAAGAAGAGGTACGTCTGGGTGGCCACGGTCAGCCCGTCGACCTTGATCTCGTCCTTCTGCGGGTCGACCCGCAGCCCCTGCTCGGTGACGATCCGCCCGTTGACCTCGACCCTGGCCTGGTCGATCAGCTCCTCGCAGGCCCGCCGCGAGCCCATTCCGGCCCGGGCCAGCACCTTCTGCAGCCGCTCGCCCTCCTGCTCGGCGCCGGGGAAGGTCTTGGGCGTCTTGATCTCGGGCTTGTTCGCGTACCGCTCGCGGTTGCGCTCCTCTGTCCGGGCGTCGTACTCCCGGGACCTGGCGGGCGTGCCGCGGCCGCCGCGGCCCGTCGGCGGCTTGGCGGACTGGCGCGGGCCGCCCTTGGCCCCGCCGCGCGCCGCGCCGCCGCGGCCCTTCCTGGCGTCGCCACCGGCCCCGGCGCCCGTACCGGAACCGCCGACGTCGTAGCGGCGCTCCTCGGGACGGGGCTTGCCGGGCTTGCCCGCGCGCTTCTGCCTGTCGTCGCGGTTGTTGCCCGCGCCGCGGGGGTTGCCGCGTCCGCCGCTGTTACCGCCGCTGTTCCTGCCGCTGCCGCTGCTTCGCATCACGTTTCCGTCGTCTTGTCTTCTTCGTCCGGTACAGAGTCTGTATCGGGTTCCGGAGCGTCCGGGTCGAACGACGGCACGCCCTCCTGCGTCTCGGCCTCGATCGCCTCCGCCTCGGGGAGGAAGGGCGCCAGCTCCGGCAGCTCGTCCAGGCCGCGCAGGCCCATCCGCTCCAGGAAGTAGTTCGTCGTCCTGTACAGGATCGCACCTGTTTCGGGTTCCGCGCCCGCCTCCTCGACCAGCCCCCGCTGGAGCAGGGTGCGCATCACACCGTCGCAGTTCACCCCGCGCACCGCGGAGACCCGGGACCGGCTGACCGGCTGGCGGTACGCGACCACCGCCAGGGTCTCCAGGGCCGCCTGGGTCAGCCGGGCCTGCTGGCCGTCGAGGACGAAGCCCTCCACGGCCGGGGCGTACTCGGCCCGGGTGAAGAACCGCCAGCCGCCCGCGACGGCCCGCAGCTCGAAGCCCCGGCCCTGGGCGGTGTACTCGTCGGCCAGCTCCCGCAGCGCGTCGGCGACGGCCCGGCGGGGCCGCTCCAGCACCTTCGCCAGATGCTCCTCGGTGGCCGGTTCGTCGACCACCATGAGTACGGCCTCCAGGGCGGGCTTCAGTTCGAGACCGGCGGCGCCGGTGGGGCCGGGGGTACGGTCCCGGCCCGGTTCGGTGGTGCTCACGCCCTGTTCTCCGCCTTCTCCTGGCCCGCCCGGCCCCGGTCCTCCGGGGTCTCGGGCGGGCGGTCGAACTCGTCGGTGACCCCGGCCGCCGCGTCGCCGCCGGTCCAGAGCACCAGCAGCTCCCCGAGGGCCTCCTCCTGCTCCAGGGCGACCGCCCGGTCGCGGTACAGCTCCAGCAGGGCGAGGAAGCGGGCGACGACGGTCAGGGTGTCCTCGGTGTCCGCGGTCAGCTCCCGGAAGCTGGCCCGGCCCCGGTCGCGCAGCAGCGCCACCACGATCTCGCCCTGCTCCCGCACGCTGACCAGGGGCGCGTGGATGTGGTCCACGTACACCTCGGGCTTCGGCCGGGGGCGGGTCGCCTTCACGGCGAGCCGGGCGAAGCCCTCGGCGCCGATCCGGATCACCACATCGGGCAGCAGCTCGGCGTGGTGGTCCTCCAGGCCCACGGTCCGGGGGTAGCGGCGGCCCTCCGCCGCCAGCCGGTCGCTGAAGATCTCCGCGATCCGCTTGTACGCCCGGTACTGGAGCAGCCGGGCGAAGAGCAGGTCCCGGGCCTCCAGCAGGGCCAGGTCCGCCTCGTCCTCCACCTCGGCGGCGGGCAGCAGCCGGGCCGCCTTCAGATCCAGCAGGGTCGCGGCGACGACCAGGAACTCCGTCGTCTGGTCGAGGTCCCAGTCGTCGCCCATGCCCCGGATATGGGCCATGAACTCGTCGGTGACCTTCGACAGCGCGACCTCGGTCACATCGAGCTTGTGCTTGGCGATCAGCTGGAGCAGCAGATCGAAGGGGCCCTCGAAGTTCGCCAGCCGTACGGTGAACCGCCCGTCCGTCTCCGGCGCGGCCGGGGGGCCGGTATCGGGCCCCGCGAGTTCCGCCGCCGTCCCATCCGGCAGGGGTACGGCGGGCTCCGGCCCGGTCTCCCCGGCGGATACCGGCCCGGAAGCCGGAGCGCCGGGCGATCGGGGCCGTACAGCCGGCTCTTCGGGCGGCGGCGGTACGCCGTCGGGCGCCCGGACCTCCGGGGTGGCACCCGGTGCCGGAGCCTCCCGGGGTTCCGGTCCGGCGGCGTCCGGGCCGGTCGGGTCCGCCGGGCCCGTCGGGGCTGCCGCGGCTTCCTGGTCCGCGGGCCGCGCCGGAGGCGGGGGCACGGCCGGACCCCGGCCCAGCGGGCGGCGGGACGGACGGAGCGGCGGAGACATGGGCGGTCCAGAAGTACGGGGGTGGGGCGGGCAGCGCGAGGCTACCCTCAGCGGCCCCGCAGACGGCGGACGAGAATGCTCGCGTCGCCGCGCTGTTCGAGGTCGGCGAGGACCACCGCGACCGCCTCCCGGACGATCCGGCCCCGGTCGACGGCCAGCCCGTGCTCCCCGCGCAGCACCAGCCGCGCGTGCTCCAGGTCCATCAGTTCCTCGGCCGAGACATAGACCGTGATCTTCTCGTCGTGGCGTTCGCGCCCGCTCGGCCGGCGATTCGCGGCCCGGCCCCGGCGGCGCGGCGCCGCCGTACCGCCGCCGACGGCCCCGGCGGCCTCCTGAGCGGCCTGGGAGCGCCTGGCCCGCCCCGACACCCCGGGAACCGGAGTATCGGGCTCCTCGGCCCGGCTGCGCCCCTCGGCGGCCGTGTTCTGGTCGGCTTCCGCCGCCGTGTGCTCCTGGGGCGGGGACAGCGCGGCCGAGTCCAGCGGATCGCTCTCCCCGGCGGGGGCGGGCACCCTCGGCTCGCCGTTGGCCGCGCGCCGCGGCGACGACGGCTGGAGCGCCGTGCCCCCGGTGGTACGGAACAGTTCGTCGGCTCCGGGCAGACTCACTCGGCGTGACACCGGGCGAGCACCTCCCTGGCCAGCTGGCGGTACGCGGCGGCGCCGACCGAGTTCGACGCGTAGGTGGTGATGGGCTCACCGGCGACCGTGGTCTCCGGGAAGCGCACGGTCCGCCCGATCACGGTGTGGTACACGTGATCGTCGAACGCCTCGACCACCCGGGCCAGCACCTCACGGCTGTGGACGGTCCGCGAGTCGTACATCGTGGCGAGGATGCCGTCCAGCTCCAGTTCGGGGTTGAGCCGCTCCTGGACCTTCTCGATGGTCTCGGTGAGCAGCGCCACCCCGCGCAGCGCGAAGAACTCGCACTCCAGCGGGACGATCACCTTGTGCGCGGCGGTGAGCGCGTTGACGGTGAGCAGGCCGAGCGACGGCTGACAGTCGATCACGATGTAGTCGTAGTCGGACATCAGCGGCTTCAGCGCCCGCTGGAGCGTGGACTCCCGGGCGACCTCGCTCACCAACTGCACCTCGGCCGCCGAGAGGTCGATATTGCTCGGCAGCAGATCCATATTGGGTACGGCGGTCTTCAGCAGCACCTCGTCGGCCGACATGCCCCGCTCCATGAGCAGGTTGTAGACCGTCAGGTCCAGCTCCATCGGGTTGACGCCGAGGCCGACCGAGAGGGCGCCCTGCGGGTCGAAGTCGACGAGCAGCACGCGCCGTCCGTACTCGGCGAGCGCGGCGCCGAGATTGATGGTCGACGTGGTCTTGCCGACGCCGCCCTTCTGGTTGCACATCGCGATGATCTTCGCGGGGCCGTGCTCGGTCAGCGGGCCCGGGATCGGGAAGTACGGCAGCGGACGGCCGGTGGGGCCGATCCGCTCACGACGCTGGCGCGCCGCGTCGGGCGCGAGGGTGGCCGCGTACTCCGGGTCGGGCTCGTATTCGGCGTCGGGGTCGTAGAAGTGCCCCTCGGGGAGTTCCTCGTAGGCGGCGAAGTGCGTGGACTCTCGGCCACTCTTGTCGCCTGCCGTGGCGTTCACGTGTAGGCCGTCCGTCATCGTCATCGTGTGGGCTGTCGTCATGTGCGTCCGGACGCCTCCGGGAGAAATTGTCGACTCATTCATAAGTCGCCTTACCCCCTCGGTGCGGTCTGGCTTCATCTGGCTTTATCGATAGGTCAGCGTGGCATCATGCCGACGGTTGGCGACTCTATGGCGTGTCACCGCTCCGCAGCAACACAATCCACCGGACCCGGCCCGATGTGTCGGCGACGGAACGCCCCGGTGTCAAGAGCGCACGGCCACGGGGGTGTGATCCTCCCCACTGGCCCCGGCGGAACGGGTCCGGCGGCGCGAAGTGTTCGCGGCGGGCCGGACGAACCGCCGCCCGCGGGAACGCCCCCGGCCGGACCTCGCGGGGCAAGGTCCGGCCGGGGGCGTGGAGTTGACGTCGTACCGGTCGGCTCGGGCGGACCGGGCGGACCGGCGTTCGGCGGGCCCGCCGGGGCCCGGGAACACCGGCCCGCGGAGGCACCGGGAGCGACGCGGCGGATCAGCCGATCAGCGCGCCCAGTTCGGTCCGCGGCAGTCCGTGGGCCTCGGCGACGGGGCCGTAGACGACCTGGCCGTCATGGGTGTTGAGGCCGAGGGCCAGGGCGGGGTCGCGGCGGAGCGCCTCGACCCAGCCGCGGTTGGCCAGTTCGACGATGTAGGGCAGCGTCGCGTTGGTGAGCGCGTAGGTGGAGGTGTGCGGCACCGCGCCCGGCATGTTGGCGACGCAGTAGAAGACGGAGTCGTGGACCGCGAAGGTCGGCTCCGCGTGGGTGGTCGGACGGGAGTCCTCGAAGCAGCCGCCCTGGTCGATGGCGATGTCGACAAGGACACTTCCGGGCTTCATCTTGGCGACCAGCTCGTTGGTGACCAGCTTCGGGGCCTTGGCGCCCGGGATCAGTACGGCGCCGATCACCAGATCGGCCGCGACGACGGCCTTCTCCAGCTCGTAGGCGTTGGAGACGACGGTCTGCACCTTGGTGCCGAAGATCTTGTCGGCCTCGCGCAGCTTGTTGATGTCCCGGTCGAGCAGGGTGACGTGGAAGCCCATACCGACGGCGATCTGGGTGGCGTTCCAGCCGGAGACACCGCCGCCGATGACGACGGCGCGGCCCGCGTGGGTGCCGGGGACGCCGCCCGGGAGCACTCCGCGGCCACCGGCGGAGCGCATCAGGTGGTACGCGCCGACCTGCGGGGCCAGCCGCCCGGCGACCTCGGACATCGGGGCGAGCAGCGGCAGCTGGCGGCCCGCGGTCTCGACGGTCTCGTAGGCGATCGCGGTGGTGCCGGACTCCAGCAGCGCGTCGGTGCACTCACGGGAGGCGGCGAGGTGGAGATAGGTGAAGAGGGTCTGGTCCTTGCGGAGCCGGTGGTACTCCTCCGCGATCGGCTCCTTGACCTTGAGCAGCAGATCGGCCGTGGCCCAGACCTCGTCGGCGGTCGGCAGGATCACGGCCCCGGCGGCGGCGAACTCGGTGTCGGTGATGGAGGAGCCGAGACCGGCGCCGGCCTCGATGAACACCTGATGACCGTGGCGCGCCAGCTCGTGCACGCCGGCGGGGGTGATCGCCACCCGGAACTCGTTGTTCTTGACCTCGCGGGGGATGCCGACCTTCACGTCGATCACGGTCCTTGGCTCAGGGGATAAGGAGGGTATTTGTCAGACGAACCCGTACACACAGGGCGCACGGGTACACACCGCGAGATAACGCGATGGAGCCAGTATTAATGAAGGGTTTCCCGCTGTCTAGCCTTGCAAACCTTTATTTCCCTCTGAGGCCACTACGGATTTCGTAGGCACATCGGCGAAACCGCCTTCGTTCACACACCGTGACCGATGGCACCCCGTGCCACTCCGGCCCCGTCCGTACCGGTACCGCCGCCACCCGGGGCACGGCGCCCGGAACCCCGGGCCCGCCGCTCCCCCGCCGGGACGCCGGACCCCGGGGCCGGGGCGGCCTCGGCCGCCGGACCGGACTCCGGTCCCGCCGCCCGCGCGCCTTCCGGTACCGGCTCGCCGCCGGCCCCGTCCCCCGCTCCTTCCGCGGATCCGTCCGCGGTCTCCAGCAGCCGCTCGGCCCCGGAGCGCTGGAGCCGGGCCGAAGCCGGGTCGCCCAGCCGGTCGAGGGTGTCGGCCAGCCGGAGCCGGAGCGCCGCCTGGAGCCGTACGTCCCCCGCCTGCCTGGCCCACTCCACCGCCTCCCGGCAGGTCCGCAGGGACTCCTCGGGCCGGCCCGCGTACTCCTGCACCCTGGCCGCCTCGCTCAACGCCCTGGCCTGCGACGGCAGATCCCCGGTCCGCCGGTATCCGGCGACCGCGGCCCGCCAGCAGCGCAGCGCCTCCCCGTACCGCCCGGCATAGGTGTGCGCGGTGCCGAGCCGCCCGTGGAGCCGGGCCTCGTCGGCCCGCTCGCCCCGGGTCTGCCGCTGGGCCAGCGCCCGGCCGTACCAGTCGGCGGCCCGCTGCCAGTCGCCCAGCTCCTGCCAGGCGCCGCCGACGGATTCCATCGCCCGGCAGACCGCGTACGGGTCACCGGCCCGGCGCCCGGCGTCCAGCGCCGCCCGGTAGCGGGCCAGCGCGTCGTCGTTCCGGCCGGTGCGGGCGTCGAGGTCGCCCAGGTTCAGCAGGGCGGCGGCGGCCTCCCGGGGCAGCTCACGGCGCTCGGCCACATCGAGGACCAGCTGATGCAGCGGATAGAGGTCCCCGGCGGCGGCGTCGGTGCCCCGGTGCGCGGCCAGCGCTCTGACCAGGGCCGCGACCAGCCGTCTCGCCAGGGTGTCCAGCTCGCCGTCCTCGACCGCCAGCCGGGCGGCGGCCAGCAGCCCGGGGCGGCGCAGTTCCAGCCACGCGGCGGCGGCCGGGGCGTCGGGGAAGCGCAACGGCCGGGGCAGCGACTCGACCGCCGTCCTGGCGGGCGACCCCTCGGGTTCGGTGGCGGCCCGGCACGACTGGAGCTGGCGGACCGCGCGCTCCAGGGTCCTGGCCCACGCCAGTTGCACCTCACCGGGTTTGTCGTGGGTCTCGCTCAGGGCCCGCATCAGCGGGACCAGTACCCCCGGCACCCCGTACAGCGGGCCCTCGCGGTGCAGTACGCCGAGCGCCACGAAGCCCTCCAGGGCCCGGTGCGCCTCGTCCGGGGAGCAGCCGCCGACGGCCGACGCGATCTGGGCGTCCACGATCCCGGCGGGGGCCAGCGCGAGCAGCCGCAGCAGCCGGGCGGCGGCGGACGGCAGGGAGTCGTGCACCAGCCGGAACGCCCGGGAGACGGGCCGCGCGGACTGGGGCACCTCGTCGTCCTCGGGCAGCGCCCGCAGCTGGCGGGTGGCGTCGGCCACCGACACCTGGGGGCGGGCCGCGAGCCAGCCGCCGACCATGACCAGGGCCGCGGGCTGGCCCGCGCACTCCTCGGCGACGGATTCCGCGGCCTGGGGGTCGACGGTGATCCGCACGGAGCCGGTGAAGGTGGTCAGCAGCTCGATGGCGGCCTTCGGGTCGAGCCCGGCGACGGTGCACGGGCGGACCCCGGGGATCCCGGTCAGCGGTCCGGAGCCGACCACCACCAGCAGACAGTCCGGGTCGTCGGGGAGCAGCGCGTCGACCTGTTCGGCGTCGGCCGCGTCGTCGAGCAGCAGCAGGATCCCGCGCCCGGCCAGGCTCTCCCGGACCAGCTGCGACAGTTCGTCCTCGCCCGCGCCCGGCGGGGCCGCGACGCCCAGGGTGCCGAGCAGTTCCCGGGCGGTCTCGTCGGTGGGGACGGCCCGGCCGCCGGGTTCGGTGAGCCCGGCCCGCAGCACTCCGCCGGGGTAGCGCCCGGCCAGCCGGGAGACCAGCCGCCGGGCCAGCGCGGTCCGGCCGGAGCCGGGCCGTCCGGCGATCAGCAGCACGCGGGCCCGGGGGGCCTTGCGGCCCGCGATGGTGTCGAGTCCGGCCCGTTCCACATCGGCCAGCAGGGAGGCCAGCTCCCGCTGCCGGCCGAAGAACGGCCCCGGGGATCCGAAGGACGCACCGGTTCGACCGACCGCGTCCACCGCCTGATCCGTCGCCTGATCCGTCACGGGCCACGCTCCCGTTCAGTCCGTGCACTCTCGCCGAGCCCGGCGGGAATCCGCACGGGCGTTCCGAGCGTAGTTCACTCTCTGCGACGATTCGGTGTCCGCAGCCCCGGCACTTCACCTGATCGGATCAGTGGGATCAGAAGATCATCTGACTGGATGACCAATGACTCCGGTGGGGTGTCCCTCCGGCGGGGGAACGTGACGGGCGGACCGCGACGGGGCACCGGCGGCGGACGGCCACCGCGCGGCGGATTCCGCCGTACGAGGCCGTACGGGACCGCACGGGGGGGGAATCCTTAGGCGGCACCGGGGCGCCGGGCACGTCTCCCGTGCCTGAAGGGCTCCGGCGGTGAGTGCGCGGGCCGGGTGCCGGGCGGGACCGTGCGGTCACGCCCCGGAACCCCGCCCGCCGACCCGGCGGCGGACCGGCACGACTCAGACAGACGACTCAGCCAACTCAGGCGTCGAAGGGGCGGGCGGGCCAGGGGGCCCCGGCCGGGCGGAGCGCGTCGAAACCGTCGCCCGCGCGGGCCGCGATCGCCGACGTCACCCCCACCACCAGGCAGTTGTTGTGCAGCTCCCCGGCGAGCACGCCACGGGCCAGCTCGGTCAGCGGTACCCGGGCCAGCTCCATGTCCGCCTCCTCCTCGGAGACGTCGAACCGCTCGCCCTCGACCGGTGACAGATCGCGGGCGAGGAAGATCCGTACGGCCTCGTCGCAGCCGCCGGGCGTGGTGTACACATCCGTGAGCACCCGCCAGTCCTCGGCCTTGACGTGTGCCTCCTCGTACAGCTCGCGCTCCGCGGCGTGCAGCGGGTTCTCCCCGGGCACGTCCAGCAGCCCGGCCGGGATCTCCCACAGCCGCTGCCGTACGGGGTGCCGGTACTGGCGCACCAGGACGACCCGGTCCTCGTCGTCGAGGGCGAGTACCGCCACCGACCCGGGGTGGACCTGGTAGTCCCGGCGGGCCACCGAGCCGTCGGGCATCACCACGTCGTCCGTGCGGACGCTGGTCTTGTTGCCCCGGAACTGGACGGTGGTCGCGGTGACCCGCCACTCCTCCGGTGTGTCCACGACGGCTCCGGCCTCAGCCGCCGCCCCGGTCGTCTCGTTCGCCATCCCGGCCCTCCCGCACAGTAGATCGGGGTACGGGCCGCCTGTGGGCCCGTACCCCGGATTACCGTAGCGCCCTGATCACCGGGCGCCCGACCTCAGGCGCCGGACTTCCGCTCCACGGCGGCCTTCACCAGACCGGCGAAGAGGGGGTGCGGGCGGGTCGGCCGCGACCGCAGCTCCGGGTGGGCCTGGGTGGCGACCAGGTACGGGTGCACCTCGCGCGGGTACTCCACGTACTCGACCAGCTTGTTGTCCGGGCTGGTGCCCGAGAAGAGGATGCCCGCCTTCCGCTCCAGCTCCGCGCGGTAGGCGTTGTTCACCTCGTAGCGGTGCCGGTGGCGCTCCTCGACGTACGGCTGGTCGTCGTAGACCTCGCGCACGATCGAGCCCTCGGCCAGCTTGGCCGGGTAGAGACCGAGCCGCATGGTACCGCCGAGGTCGCCCGCGCCCTCGACGTAGGCCAGCTGCTCCTCCATGGTGGAGATCACCGGATGGGCGGTGGCGGCGTCGAACTCGGTCGAGTTCGCCTCGGCGATCCCGGCGAGATTGCGGGCAGCCTCGATCACGATGCACTGGAGACCCAGGCAGAGCCCCAGCAGCGGGACCCGGTTCTCCCGGGCGTACTGGATCGCGCCGACCTTGCCGCTGACACCGCGGTCGCCGAAGCCGCCGGGGATGCAGATCGCGTCCACGTCCTCCAGCTGCTGCTTCGCCCCGGCAGGGGTCTTGCAGTCGTCGGAGGTGACCCACTTGACCTTGACCCGGGCCCGGTTCGCGAAGCCGCCGGCCCGCAGCGCCTCGGTCACCGACAGATAGGCGTCGGGCAGATCGATGTACTTGCCGACGAGCGCGACGGTGACCTCGTGGTCGGGGTTGTGGACCCGGTCCAGCAGGTCCTCCCAGACGGTCCAGTCGACATCGCGGAACGGCAGGTCGAGCTTGCGCACGACATAGGCGTCCAGGCCCTCGGTGTGCAGCACCTTCGGGATGTCGTAGATCGACTTGGCGTCGATGGCGGCGACCACCGCGGCCTCGTCGACATCGCACATCAGGGAGATCTTCCGCTTGATCGCGGTCGGCACCTCGCGGTCGGCCCGGAGCACGATCGCGTCCGGCTGGATGCCGATATTGCGCAGCGCGGCCACCGAGTGCTGGGTCGGCTTGGTCTTCAGCTCGCCCGACGGGCCGATGTACGGCAGCAGGGAGATATGGACGACGAAGACATTGTCCCGGCCGACCTCGTGCCGCACCTGGCGGACGGTCTCCAGGAACGGCAGCGACTCGATGTCGCCGACCGTGCCGCCGACCTCGGTGATCACCACATCGACGTCGTCGGTCGCCATCCGGCGGATCCGGCTCTTGATCTCATTGGTGATATGCGGGATGACCTGCACGGTGTCGCCCAGGTACTCGCCGCGCCGCTCCTTGGCGATCACCTGCGAGTAGACCTGGCCGGTGGTGACGTTCGCCGAGCCGTCGAGGTCGACGTCGAGGAAGCGCTCGTAGTGGCCGATGTCCAGGTCGGTCTCGGCGCCGTCGTTGGTGACGAACACCTCGCCGTGCTGGAACGGGTTCATCGTGCCGGGGTCGACGTTCAGATAGGGGTCGAGCTTCTGCATCGTCACCCGCAGCCCGCGGGCCTTGAGCAGCGCACCCAGGCTGGAGGCCGTCAGGCCCTTCCCGAGGGAGGAGGCGACGCCCCCGGTGACGAAGATGTGCTTGGTCGTCATGGTGTTGGGCGGCATCGCCAAGAGGGGCTCCCGTGGTCGCGAGGTGAGGTGCGTACCGGCTTCCCCGGCGAAGACCCGGAGGGGGTCGGGGGGATGCCGTAGCTGCGGTTCCGGGGCTGCTGTTCGGCACAGGCGGGCCACCGTCCACGGGGTACCAGGGTATCAGCGACGAGGGGAGACCGCTTCCGCCCACACCCGCCGATGCCTCCGGTGCGCCCCCGCTCCCCCCGTGCGCCACCCTGTGGCACCACCCCCCGGAAGATCAGGTTCCGCGCGCCGCCCGCCCCTGTCCGTACCCCCTGCCCACCCCTGCCGCGCCCCCCTGAGATTCGGCTTACATCTGCCTTACACCCGCTCCCACCAGCACTTCACCCATGGCTCACTCGTTCGGATCACTCACGTTGCCGAGACCGCCACGCGGATGCCCGTACCGCGTCGTATCCTGCTCGGACACTCGCTCTGCTGAGCGATGCCGAGGGGCGCGCTAAGCGCATCAGAGCAGGGTGGTGATGGACGGCGGACGGGGCGGCTCGGAACCGCGTTCCCGCACGTCAACCCGGACCCCGTGCTCGCGACGGAAGCGGCCCCGACCACAGCAAGCGCCCTACGGGGCGGACGTGGCCGTTCGACTGGAGATGCACGTGGCCGGGCGCATCGAGGATTACGCACTCATCGGAGACATGCAGACCGCGGCGCTGGTCTGCCGGGACGGCACAGCCGACTGGCTGTGCCTGCCGCGCTTCGACTCGCATGCCGTCTTCGCGGGACTGCTCGGCACCGAGGAGCACGGCTTCTGGAGACTGGGACCCGCCCATTCCGACGAAGCCGAGCCCCCCGCCGCCGACCGGCGCCGCTACCGGGGCGACTCCCTCATCCTGGAATCCGAGTGGGACACCCCGCGCGGCACCGTCCGGGTGACGGACTTCATGCCGCCGCGCGACGGCGCGCCCCAGCTGATCAGGATCGTGGAGGGCGTCAGCGGACGGGTGCCGATGCGCTCCGCCCTGCGGATGCGGTTCTCCTACGGACGGGTCGTGCCGTGGGTCCACAAGGTCGACGGCCGTACGGTCGCCGTCGCCGGACCCGACTCGGTGTGGTTCGACTCCCCCGCCGACACCTACGGCAAGGACCTGACCACCTACTCCGACTTCACCGTCGCCCCCGGCGAGCGGATCGCCTTCACCATCTCCTGGCAGCCCTCCCACCACCGGCCGCCCGCCCTCCCCGAGCCCGAGGCGTCCCTGGAGGCCACCGAGGAGTTCTGGCGCGAATGGGTGGAGCACTGTACGTACCACGGCCCCTACCGCGAGGCCGTGATCCGCTCCCTGATCACCCTCAAGGCCCTCACCTACGCCCCCACCGGCGGTATCGTCGCCGCCCCGACCACCTCCCTCCCCGAGGACATCGGCGGCGTACGGAACTGGGACTACCGCTACACCTGGCTCCGCGACGCCGCGATCACCCTCTCGTCGCTGCTGCGCACCGGTTACCGCGACGAGGCCCGCGCCTGGCGCGAGTGGCTGCTCCGGGCCGTCGCGGGCGACCCGGAGAACCTCCAGATCATGTACGGCATCGCGGGCGAGCGGGAGCTGGGCGAGGCGGAGCTGGACTGGCTGCCGGGGTACGAGAACTCCACCCCCGTACGGGTCGGCAACGGCGCCGCCCACCAGCTCCAGCTCGATGTCTACGGCGAGGTCACCGAGGCCCTCCATCTGGCCCATATGACCGGCCTGGCCCGGAACGACTACGCGTCGCTGCTCCAGCTCAAGCTGATCGAGTACCTGGAGAAGCACTGGATGGAGCCCGACGAGGGCATCTGGGAGGTCCGCGGCCCCCGCCGCCACTTCGTCCACTCCAAGGTGATGGCCTGGGTCGCCGTCGACCGGACCATCAAACTCATCGAGGCCGGGGACGTCGACGGACCGCTGGAGCGCTGGCGGCAGCTCCGCGACGACATGCACCGTGACGTCTGCGAGAAGGGCTACGACCGGGAGCGGAACACCTTCACCCAGTCGTACGGCTCCAAAGAGCTGGACGCGTCCCTCCTCCTCATCCCCCAGATGGGCTTTCTGCCGCCCGACGACAAGCGCGTCATCGGCACCATCGAGGCGATCCAGCGCGAGCTGTCGACCGAGGACGGCTTCATCCTGCGCTACCCCACCGCCGGTGACGACGCCGGGGTCGACGGCCTGGAGGGCGACGAGGGCGCGTTCCTCGCCTGCTCGTTCTGGCTCGCCGACGACCTGGCGATGATCGGCCGGGTCGACGAGGCCCGCAAGCTCTTCGAGAAGCTGCTCGCGCTCCGCAACGACCTCGGGCTGCTCGCCGAGGAGTGGGACTCGAAGAACGGCCGCCAGGTGGGGAATTTCCCGCAGGCGTTCAGCCACGTCCCGCTGATCGACACGGCGCTCCGGCTCACCGCGTCCGGCGCCTACGGCGGATAGGAACAGCACACCCGTGGAGACCCCGACCCCCGACGCACACCGGGGCGGTATCACCGTCCGCCGGGCGCTCGAACTGCCGGGACTGCGGTCCGGGCTCCCGGAGGTCGTCGTCGGCGCCGAACGGCTCGACCGCTCGGTGCGCTGGGTCCACGCGGGCGAGGTCCCCAATATCGCCTCCCTCCTCAAGGGCGGCGAACTGCTGCTGACGACGGGTCTGGGCCTCGGCACCAGACCCGCCGATCAGCGCGTCTTCGTCCGGCGGCTGATCGAACGGGGCATCGCGGCGCTGGTCGTCGAACTCGGCCACCGGTTCACCCGGCTGCCGTCGGCGATCGTGGACACCGCACGGGCCGGCGGCCTGCCGCTGGTCCAGCTCCACCGCGAGGTCCCCTTCGTCACGGTGACCGAGGAGATCCACACCGAGATCGTCAACGGGCACTACACCCTGCTCCGCCGCGCCGACGAGGTCCACCGGCGCTGTACCGAGGTCCTCCTCGGCGGAGGCGGCGTACCCCGGGTACTGAGCATCCTGGCCGAGTTCGCCGGAAACCCGGTCTTCCTGGAGACCGCCGACGGCGAGCTGCTGTACGCGGCCGGGCCCGGCGGCCAACAGGCGGCCGAGCCGCTCCAGGTCTGGGAGGGACTGCGGGGCCGCCCCGGGGCCCGGCTCACGCCACCCGCCGGGACCGTCCTCGTCGACGTCCCCGGCGGCGGCCAGGGCGCCCCCCGGGCCCGGCTCGTACTGCCCGCGGTCGACACACCCCCGCACCCCGTCCACCGGATGGCCGCCGAACGGGCCGCCGGACTGCTCGCCGTCGTCCTGATGCAGGCCCGGCAGGAAGAGGAGCTGGCCGCGCGCGGCCGGGGCGACTTCCTCACCGACCTCGCCGAAGGCCGGATCGCCCCCGGCGACGCCCCCGCCCAGGCCGGGCTGCTCGGCTTCCGCCCCGCCGGTACGGGCCTCCTGCTGCCGGTCGTGATGCGGTTCTCCCCCGCCGACGGCACCTGGGCGGCCCTGGCCCGTACCGTCCTCGAAGAGCTGTCCGCCGTCGGTGTCCCCGTCCTGCTGGGCGTACGTCCCGTGGAGGGCCGCGTCCCGCTGCTGGTGGGGCTGCGCTCCGCCGCCGACCGGGACCCGGTGGCCGACCGGGTCGCGGCGGCACTGCGGACCGGAGTCGAACGCGCCGGGCTCGACCGGGCCGGAGCCGGGCCGCCCGTCGTCGTGGTCGGCGGACCGGGCGACTGGGACACCGTCCCCGCCATCCTGCGGCACACCGCCGAAACCGCGACGGCCGCACAGGGCCTCACCGGCCGCGCCTGGTACGACGCCCGGCGCCTCGACATCGAACTCCTCCTCTGGCGACTCCGGGGCGACCCCGACCTCGCGGCGTTCGTCGACCGCGCGCTGGGCCCCCTCCGGGACCACGACGCGACGGCCCGCCCGCCGCTGCTCCCGACCCTGGAGACCTATCTCTCCCACACGGGCCGCAAGGCGGAGACGGCCCGCGAACTGCACCTCAACCGCCAGACGCTCTACAACCGCCTGGCCCGGATCTCGGAACTCCTGGCGACGGACCTGGACGACCCGGATTCGATCCTCACCCTCAACCTCGCGCTCCGCGCCCGCCGCCACCTCGCCTCCGGCTAGGGCCACCCGCCCACGGCCCGAGCCCACCCGTTCCCGTCCTGCGGCTCGCCGGTGCCTCGCCCCTCCGGATCACCGCCTCACTACCCGGGCCGCGCCCGGCGACCTGGCGTTCTCGGCGGCCCGCAGACCGCCTGTGGCTTGTCGCGCAGTTCCGCCCCCTATGCCTCCGGCAATGGGGGGACCCCCAGCGCCTTGGCCCTCCGGGTGAGGCCCACAACCCGGGCCGCGCCCGGCAGCCTGGTGTAGTTCGCGGTCTGCGGACCGTGCTGGCTGGTCGCGCAGTTCCCCGCGCCCCTAAATGCTCTCCCGCTCCTCGCCCTTGAAAAGGGGGCCCGTCTCGCCACGAGGGCGACGAGGAGGGCAACCCAGGGGCGCGGGGAACTGCGCGACAAGCCACAGGCGGGCCGCAGACCGCGAACAACACCAAGTCGCCGGGCGGGACCCGCGTCTTTCGGCGACGTCGTGGAGGGCCGAGGCGCTGGGGGTCCCCCATTGCCGGAGGCATAGGGGGCGGAACTGCGCGAACAGCCACAGACGGGCCGCAGGCGCGACTGAAACAGCGGCCCGGCAGGGCAGATGGCACGGGCGGCAACCCGAAGGGCCAAGGCGCTGGGGGTCCCCCGTCGCCACAAGGCACAGGGCGCCGCGGACGGCGGACAGCGCGCGGCCCGGGGGAGGGGCTCCTCAGCGGAAGGCGCCCCCGGCTCGGGGGACCAGTTCGTCGTAGACGCTCAGGACGTGCGCGACCGTCTCGTCCTCCGTCTGCCAGGTCGCCGCCTGCGCCCGTCCCGCGCGGGCCAGCGCCGCCCGGCGGGCGGGGTCGGCCAGCAGGGCCGAGAGGGCGAGGGCCAGCGCGTCGGGGTCGCCGTACGGGACGAGTTCCGCCGCGTCGCCGACCAGTTCCGGCACCCCGCCGACGGCGGTCGCGACGAGCGGCACCCCGAGCCGGAGGGCTTCCTGCGCGAGGACGGAACGCGCCTCCCACCGGCTGGGCAGTACGGCGACGTCGGCCGCCGCCAGCAGGTCGGTGATGTCGTCGCGCCGCCCGAGGAGCCGTACCGGCAGGTCCTCCGTGTCGACGCGCCGCCGCAGCGCGGCCCGGTCCCGGCCCTCTCCGGCGACGAGGACGAGCGGCGCGGGGTCGGCGCCGAGGTCCCGGAGCCGGGCGGCGGCGTCGAGGAGGACGTCGTACCCCCGGTGGGGTGCGAGGCTGCCGACGGCCAGGACGAGCGGCCGTCCGACGGCCCCGAGTTCGGCCCGTGTCTTGTCGGGCGGGAGGCCGTCGCCGGGGGCCACCGGCGGCGGTACGGCGACGGGCGCGAGCCGGGCGTCCCTGGCGCCCCGGCGGCGGGCCCGGTCGACGAGTTCGGAGCAGGTGCCGAGGACGACTTCGGACGCCCGGGCGACCCGCCGCTCCAGCAGCCGCAGGGCGTGGCCTCGGGCGCCGTCGGCCCGGGCGCGGGTGTGCCAGGTGACGACGAGCGGCACGGCGAGTCCGCGGAGCGCCACGGCGGCCCGTGCCCCGGCGTGCAGACCGTGTGCGTGGACCAGGTGCGCGCCGCGGAACGCGGCCCGGAGGGCGCCGATCGAGAGGGGGTCGCCGCGCCGCGGTACGGGGGTGAAGTCGGCACCCGTACCGGGGAAGTCGTAGTCGTGTTCGAGTCCGGCCGGCGCGCAGACGGTCACCCGCACGCCGCGGGCCACCAGCCCCGAGGCCAGTGACCGGACGTGCGCGCTGCTCCCCGCGCTGCCGCCGCCCAGTACCTGGACCGTACGCAGCTGTGTCACCCGTCAAGGATGCCAGCCCGCCGGGCCGTTGCGGCAATGTGGGTGTACGGGGCCCATATCCCCGTACACCCGATTCACCCACACGGCGTACGGCCGCCACGGCGGGACCGGGCCGGGCCCGGCCGCGGCGCCGCGCCGTCAGGCCCCCGGTATCTCCGGCACCGCCGGAACCCGGGCCGTCATCCGTCGCTCCGCGCGCTCGCCAGCAGCTCCTCCGCGTGGGCGCGGGCGGTCTCCGAGTCCTCCTGGCCTGCGAGCATCCGGGAGAGTTCGCGGACCCGGTCCTCGCCTTCGAGCACGGTCACGCCGCTGCGGGTGACGGAGCCGTCGTTGGTCTTCTCGACCAGGAGCTGACGGTCGGCGAAGGCGGCCACCTGCGGCAGATGTGTCACCACCACGACCTGTGCCGAGCGGGCGAGTTTCGCCAGCCGCCGGCCGATCTCGACCGCGGCCTTGCCGCCGACGCCCGCGTCGACCTCGTCGAAGAGATAGGTGGGCACGGGGTCGGTCCCGGCGAAGACGACCTCGACGGCGAGCATCACCCGGGAGAGTTCGCCTCCGGACGCGCCCTTGGCGATGGGCCGGGGCGGCGCCCCGGGGTGCGGGGCGAGCAGCAGTTCGACCTCGTCGACGCCGTGGGGCCCGTAGGCCACGGTCCGGCCGTCGAGGTCGACGCCGTCCGGGTCGTCCTGCTGCCGGAGCGCGAAGGAGACCCGGGCGTGCGGCATCGCCAGGGACGCCAGCTCTTCGGTGACGGCGGCGGCGAACCGGTCGGCGGCCTCGGTCCTGGCGTCGGTGAGCCGCCGGGCGAGACCCGCCAGTTCGGCCCGGACGGTGTCCCGTTCGGCGGTGAGTCCGCCGATCCGGTCGTCGTCGCCGTCGAGTTCGGCGAGCCGGGCGGCGCCCTCCTCGGCCCAGGCGACGACGGCGGCGATGTCCTGACCGTACTTGCGGGTGAGGGCGGTGAGGGCGGCCCGGCGCTCCTCGACGGCGGCGAGCCGCCGGGGGTCGGCCTCCAGCCGGTCGGCGTATCCGGCGAGTTCACCGGAGACGTCGGCGAGGAGGATGGAGATCTCCCCCATCCGGTCGGCGAGGGCGGCCAGCGCCGGATCGTGGGAGCGGACGGCGTCCAGCGCCCGGCCCGCGCCAGCGACGAGGGTGGTCGCGTCGACGCCCTCGGGGTCCTCGGGGTCGCCCGCGAGCGCGGCGTGCGCGGCCGACGCGGCGGAGGCGAGGGCTTCGGCGTGGCCCAGGCGCTCCGCCTCGGCGGCGAGTTCGGCGTCCTCGCCCGCCCGGGGTTCGGCGCCCGCGATCTCGTCGAGTCCGAACCGCAGCAGATCGGCCTCCTGGGCCCGTTCCCGGGCCCGGGTGGTCAGCTCGTCCAGTTCGGCGGTGAGGGCCCGCAGCCGCCGGTAGGCGGTGGTGTACTCGGCGAGCGGCCGGGAGACCGCGGCGCCCGCGTACCGGTCCAGCGCGGCCCGCTGCCGGGCGGGCCGCAGCAGCCCCTGCTGATCGGTCTGGCCGTGTACGGCGACGAGGTCGTCGGCCAGCTCCGAGAGCAGCCCCACGGGTACGGACCTGCCGCCGACGTGGGCCCGGGAGCGGCCCTCCGCCGAAACGGTCCGGCTGATCAGCAGGGTGCCGTCGTCCAGCTCGGCCCCCGCCTCCTCGGCTCGTACGGCGGCGGACGCGCCGGACGGGACCGCGATCCGTCCCTCGACGACGGCGGACTTCGCGCCGATCCGCACCAGGGCGGGGTCGGCGCGCCCGCCGAGCAGCAGCCCCAGACTGGTGACGACCATGGTCTTGCCCGCGCCGGTCTCGCCGGTCACCGCGGTGAAACCGGGGGACAGCTCGACGACGGCGTCGTCGATGACCCCGAGCGACCGTATCCTCATCTCCTCCAACACGGACACGACCATACGAGGTTTCCCGGCCGGCGCGCGACGCCGACCCCGTGCCGATATCCCCGTCATCACCTGGTACGACCGGACAGCCGTGGCTCTATGCTCCGCCGATGCCGGAAAACACTTCACCAGAACTGGTGATCGCCTCCGGGCGCGCGTCCGCGCGTTTCGACGGTTCCCGACTGATGTTCACCCACGGCCGGACGGCGTGGGAGATACCGGTGGCGGCGGTCCGGGCCGTGGAGACGGGCGGTCCCGGTCCGCGCGCGGGCGTCACGGTCCGGTTCCGGCCCGGTGTGGTGCTGCCGGAGGGCACCGGCCCCGTGCCCTTCCTGTTCCTCCCCGCGGAGCACGCGCACGCGGCGGAGGCGTTCCGGGCCCGGCTGGCGCGGGCGGTGGCCGACGCCCCGCCGGTGGACGCGGCGGAGGTCCGGGTCTCGGTCGTCACCGGCCCTTCCGCGCTGCGGCGGCTCCGTGTCGGCGCCAACGGACGGCGGATCCTGTCCGGGGCGGTCCGGCTCGGCTGGTTCGCGGTGGTCCTGAAGGTGACCCTGGCCACGGACGAACCGGTCTTCGCGGCCTTCCTCACCTTCCAGGCCCTGTGGATGGCGCCGGTGGGATGCCGGATCGCCGCCGGGGGCGTACCGGCCCGCAGCCGCCCCCGGCGGACCTTCGCCCGGCGACGGCTGCGCCGCCGCGGTATCACCGTCCGGGGCCGGATCACGCGCTACCGTCCGGTCCGCGGCGACTACCAGTACTTCCCCCTGTTCGCCTTCACCACGGCCGAGGGGCGGGAGTTGCGGGACGTGGTGTCGCTGCGGACGGTGTTCTCCGACGACGAGCGGGGCACGGCCGTCGACGTCGTCTACGACCCCGAGGACCCCACCCTGGTCACGCGCTCGGGCCCGCGCGCGTACTCCGTCCTCTTCCCCCTCGTCCTCGGTGTGCTCGTCCTGGCGACGGCCGGGCTGATGCTGGTCGGCGGCCGGGCCGTCGGCGGCTGAGGCCGCCGAACCGGCCGACCCGAACCGGGCCGACGGGTCCGGCCCCGGTCCCGTCACTGGACGGGCGGCGCCCCCCGCCAGCCCGCGATAGGCAGGGCGAACTTCGCCACCAGCCGGTCCGTGAACGACGCGTGGTGCAGCCGGGCCAGCCGTACGGGTACGGCTCCCCTGCGGACCTCCACCCGAGCCCCGGGGGGCAGTTCGACGGTCCGGCGGCCGTCGCACCAGAGCACCCCGTGCGGGGTGTGTTCCTGGACCTCCACCGCGAGGACCGAGGTGGGCGCGGTCACCAGCGGCTTGGCGAAGAGGGCGTGCGCGCTGATCGGGACCATCAGCAGCGCCTCCACCTCGGGCCAGACGACGGGGCCGCCCGCCGAGAAGGCGTAGGCCGTGGAGCCGGTGGGGGTGGCGCAGACGATGCCGTCGCAGCCGAACGCGGTCACCGGGCGGCCGTCGATCTCCAGTACGACCTCCAGCATCCGGTCCGGGGAGACCTTCTGTACGGCCGCCTCGTTCAGCGCCCAGTCCTGGTGGACCGTGTCACCGTTGTGGCAGACCACCACATCGAGGGTCATCCGCTCCTCGACCTCGTAGGCGCGGTCGACCACCCGGTTGACGACCCGGTCGAGGTCGTCGCGTTCGGCCTCGGCGAGAAAGCCGACCCGGCCGAGGTTGACCCCCAGCATCGGCACCCCCGAGGCGCGGGCGAACTCGGCGCCGCGCAGCAGGGTGCCGTCACCGCCGAGCACGATGAGGAGTTCACAGCCGTCGAGGGCGTCGGGGGTGGCCTCGGGTACGGTCGCGACCGCCGGGGGCAGCGGCAGGTCCGCCGCCTCCGCTTCGAGGACCCGGACCCCGAGTCCGCTGCGGAGCAGCCCCTCCACGACGAGTTCGGCGCTGCGGACGGCCGCCTTGCGGCCGGTGTGCGCGAGGAGGAAGACGGTCCGTTCGCTGGTCGCCGCTGGTGTGGTCAACGAGGTCCCTCCGCCACTGCTCGATCGAGGTCCGCCTGGTCCAGCCCGGGCGCCCCGGCCCGGAGCCAGAGGAAGTACTCCACATTGCCGGACGGTCCGGGCAGCGGGCTGGCGGTGACGCCCAGAACGCCCAGTCCGAGGGCCGCGGCCTGGTCCGCCACGGTCCGTACGGCCTCCTTGCGCAGTTCGGTGCTGCGGACGACGCCGCCGCTGCCGAGCCGTTCCCGGCCCACCTCGAACTGCGGTTTGACCATCAGCACCAGATCGGCGCCGGGCGCCGAGCAGCGGACCAGGGCGGGCAGCACCAGTCCGAGCGGGATGAAGGAGAGATCCCCAACGACCAGGTCGGCCAGGGCGCCGTCCAGGGCCTCCGGGGTGAGTTCGCGGACATTGGTCCGGTCCTTGACGGTGACCCGGTCGTCGCTCTGGAGCGACCAGGCGAGCTGTCCGTAGCCGACGTCGACGGCGAAGACCCGGGCGGCGCCCGCGCGCAGCAGTACATCGGTGAAGCCGCCGGTGGAGGCCCCGGCGTCGAGCGCGACCCGCCCTTCGACGGCCAGCCCGAGTGGGGTGAAGGCTGCCAGCGCGCCCGCGAGTTTGTGGCCGCCCCGGGAGACGTAGTCGGGGTCGGAACCGTCGGCGGCGACCACGATCGCGGCACTGGTCTCGACCTGGGTGGCGGCCTTGGTCGCGGTGGTGCCGCCGACGGTGACCCGCCCGGCGGCGATCAGCTGGCTCGCCTGCTCGCGCGAGCGCGCGAGTCTGCGGCGTACCAGCTCGGCGTCGAGGCGACGGCGGGCGACTCCTGCCACGTTCGGTTCAGCTCCTGTGGTCGTGCGGTACGGGGTGCGCGGGGTGGTGCGCGGCGGGTTCGGGCGCGTCGAGCCCGGCCAGGACGTCGCGCAGCCCCCCGTGTACATCCTCGTACACCGCCAGGTGTCCGTCGGCCGGGAGGTGGTCGGCGTCGGCGAGACGCTCCAGTACGGTGTCGACCCCGGTGTTCCCGGTCGGGGCGCGGACCACGCCCAGCGGCGCGGGCGCGGCCGGTTCGTACGGAGCGACGGCCGGTACGTCCCCGTCGGCGCCGCCGTGCCGCTCGCCCCGGTCCGTCCGCTCCACGGGGTCGCGGTCGCCGTCGTGTTCGGGGCCCGGGCCCGGCCCTGCGGGCGTCACGTCGTTCATGCCCCGACGCTACCCCGAAGGTCTGGGGTACGGTCGATCACGATGGCGACGAAGGAAGAGTGCCGTGAGGCGCTCGGCAGACTCAGTGACAATCTCACCCGCGCGGACGGCGACGTCCGCGCCGCGACGGCGCTCGACCGCTCGTTGAGCTGCCACATCACGGATCTGGACGTCACGTTCACCGGGCGGCTGCGCGGCGGTGCGATCGAGGTGGCGGACGACCACGCGGGCCCGCCGCGCGAGAAGGCCGCGATCCGGCTGGCGATGACGGGCGACGACCTGGTCGCGATGGTCGACGGCCGGCTGAACTTCGGCCGGGCGTGGGCGTCGGGCCGGGTCCGGCTGGAGGCCGGTTTCCGCGATCTGATGCGGCTCAGGTCCCTGCTCTGACCCGTCCGCCCCGATAGGCACCCGTTTCCCGGGCGGCCGTTCTCACCGGGTGATACGTCGCCCCATGACACGTATCACCGTACGGCGGGTACTACCGCTTTTCGACGGCCGCCGCCCGCTCGGGCGCGGTCTTCGGGGAGCCCGTGGCGGCCGGGGGTACGACGGCCCCGCGTCGCCGGGCCACCGGCACCACCAGCGGCGTACCGGACTCGGGGTCCTCGATGACCCGGCTCCGTACCCCGAAGACCTCCTCCACCAGCTCCGCCGTGACGACTTCCGACGGTGTGCCCTCGGCGACCACCCGGCCGTCCCGGAGGGCGACCAGGTGTGTGGCGTACCGCGCGGCCTGGTTGAGATCGTGGAGCACGGCGACCAGGGTCCGGCCCTGGCTCTCGTGGAGTTCGGCGCAGAGGTCGAGGACCTCCAGCTGGTGCTGGATGTCGAGGAAGGTGGTGGGCTCGTCGAGCAGCAGCAACGGGGTCTGCTGGGCCAGTGCCATGGCGATCCACACCCGCTGGCGCTGCCCGCCGGACAGCTCGTCCACATAGCGCTCGGCGAGATCGGCGACCCCGGTCGACGCCATCGACTCGCGGACGATCCGCTCGTCCTCCGGCGACCACTGCCGCAGCAGCCCCTGATGGGGGTAGCGGCCCCGGGCGACCAGGTCGGCGACGGTGATCCCGTCGGGCGCCACGGAGGTCTGCGGCAGCAGCCCGAGGATCCTGGCGACCTTCTTCGCGGGCAGGGAGTGAATGGTCTGCCCGTCCAGCAGCACCCGGCCATCGGTCGGCTTCAGCATCCGCGACAGGGCCCGCAGCAGGGTCGACTTCCCGCAGGCGTTGGGGCCCACGATGACCGTGAAGGAGTGGTCGGGGATCGCGACCGTCAGATCCTCGGCGATGACCCGGCGGTCGTAGCCGAGGGTGACCGATTCCGCGGTGAGTCGCTGCATGGGGGTGGTAACTCCTGGTTCGACGGCCCGCGGTCCGGCGGTCCGCCCCGGGCCACGGACCGGTACGAACCACCACACCAGGGGGAAGTTAGGTAAGCCTACCCTCCCGCACCGGTCACCGGCCGGGCCCGGGAGCCGCGGGGCGGCGGCTCACCACCCCAGCCGGGACAGCGCCTTGCCCGCGTCCCCGCCGTACGCGCCGGGACCGGCGGCCGTCCAGGCGGCGGCGCACAGCGCCCGCAGCCCGTCCAGGGGCGTCCCCGCGCCGTCGAGGACCAGCGCCCCGTCCCGTACCGCCGCCGTCCAGCCACCGCAGCCGAATCCGGCCGCCGCGTCCCCGGCCCCGTCCCCGGAACCCGCGGACAGCCCCGACGCCCCTGACACCTCTGACACCTCTGACACATCGGGCTGCCCGGTCAGCAGTCCCCGCAGATCCTCGTCCACATACGTCGGCCGGTGCCGGGGCTCCGCCGCCAGCAGCCGCGCCGGGTCGGTCACCCCGGTCAGCACCAGCAGGGAATCCACGTCCCCGTGGAACGCGCCCTCGATATCGGTGTCCAGCCGGTCCCCCACCACCAGCGGCGTCCGGGCCCCGGTCCGCAGGATCGTTTCGCGGTGCATCGGCGGCAGCGGCTTCCCCGCCACCTCCGGCTCGGCGCCGGTGGCGATCCGGACCACCTCCACGGCGGCGCCGTTGCCCGGCGCGATCCCCCGGGCGCCCGGAATGGTCAGATCCGTGTTGGACGCGAACCACGGCACACCGCGCCTGATCGCGTAACTCGCCTCCGCGAACCGCCCCCAGGGCAGTTCGGGCCCGCCGTAGCCCTGGACGACGGCCGCCGGATCGTCGTCCGCCGAATCGACGGGTACGAGCCCGCGTTCCCGCAGCGCGACCCGCAGCCCCTCACCGCCGATCACCAGCACCCGGGCTCCCGCCGGGAACCGTTCCGCGATCAGCCGGGCCACCGCCTGCGCCGAGGTGATCACCTCGTCCGCCTCGGCGGGCACACCCAGCTCGGTCAGATGCCGCGCCACCGCGTCCGGCGGGCGCAGCGCGTTGTTGGTGACGTACGCCAGCCGCATCCCCGCCTCCCGGGCGGCCCGCAGCGACTCCACGGCGTGCCCGATGGCGTGCCCGCCCGCGTACACCACCCCGTCGAGGTCGAGCAGGGCGGTGTCGTACGCCGTGCTCAGCGCCTCCGCGCTCCCGTCCGGACGGTTCCTGATCTGCCGCCGACTCATCCGTCAACACTCCTCGTACCGCGGTCACTGCCCCGATCATCGCTCATCCCGGGGCGCGCTTACGATGCTCGGATGAACAGCGAAGGTCCCGCGGCCACCGACGGCCTGCGCCTCCTCCCCTTCCGCGGACTGCGCTACGTCCCCGAACGCGTCGGCTCCCTGGCCGCCGTCACCTCGCCCCCGTACGACGTCGTCGTCCGCCCCGACGGGCTCGCCCACCTGGAGTCGGCGGATCCGCACAACATCGTCCGGCTGATCCTGCCGCAGGCCGGGACCGCCGAGGCCAGGCACCGCCGGGCCGCCGACACCCTCACCCGCTGGCTCGCCGAAGGCGTGCTCGCCGCCGATCCGGAACCGGCGCTCTACGTCTACGAGCAGCGCCACGGCGATCTGCTCCAGCGGGGGCTCATCGGCGCCCTCGCGCTCTCGGAGCCCGCCGAGGGCGTCGTCCTGCCGCACGAGGACGTCATGCCCGACATCGTCGCCGACCGGGCCGATCTGATGCGGACCACGGACGCCAATCTGGAGCCGCTGCTCTTCACCTACCGCGGCGACGGCGACGCCACCGGCGCGACCGCCGTCGTCGAGGACGCCGTACGGCGGCCCCCGCTGCTGGCCACCACCACCGAGGACGGCTTCAGCCACCGGCTGTGGGCCCTGACCGACCCGCTGGAGCTGGCCGCGGTCGGCAAGGACCTCGCCGGCCGCCAGGCGCTGATCGCCGACGGCCACCACCGCTGGGCGACCTATCTGCGGCTGCGCGCGGAGCGGCCGGATCCGGGCCCGTGGAGCTACGGCCTGGTCCTGCTGGTCGACACCGCCCGCTATCCGCTGCGAGTGCGGGCGATCCACCGGGTGGTCCGGCGGCTGCCCGTCCCGGCCGCCCTGGCGGCCCTGACCGCCGGGGACGCGTTCCGGGTACGCCGGGTGGACGGGCCGCTGCCCCGGGCGCTGGACGCGCTCGCCGAGGCCGCCGCCGAAGGCAACGCCTTCCTGCTCGCCGGGGACGGCTCCTTCCGGCTCGCCGACCGCCCCGACCCGGAGCTGCTGTCCCGGACCGTACGCGCCGACCGGCCCGAGGCATGGCGGTCCCTGGACGCGACCGTGCTGCACGCGACCGTCCTGGAGCGGCTGTGGCGGATCCCGGACAGCCCGGACGAGATCGGCTACATCCACGACGCGGTGGCGGCCGTGGAACACGCCGAACGGCACGGCGGTACGGCCGTACTGCTCCATCCCGTACGGGAGGAGATCGTCCGCGACCTGGCCCGCCAGGGTGTCACCATGCCCCGCAAGTCGACGTCCTTCGGCCCGAAGCCGGCCACCGGACTCGTCCTGCGCAGCCTCGCCCTGGAATAGCCGGGCGTACGAACGAGAGGAGGGGCGGCCCCGAACGGGACCGCCCCTCCTCTCGTCTCAGCCCGTCACCGCTCAGGCGTCGCGGTCCTCCGCGTCGCCCTCGCCGGCCGCCGCGGCGTTACCGGCGTCGCCCTCGGACGCGGCGGCGGAGCCGTCGGCGTCGCCGGGGGCACCGTCCGTGTCCGTCACATCGGTCGTGTCCGTCGCGTCCGCCGGCTCCTCGGCGTCCATCGCGTCCACGAACTCGACGCCGTCGATCTCCGCCAGCCGGTCGGAGGCGTCGGTCGCCCCGTCCTTGTCGGCCTCCAGCGCCTTGCCGAACCACTCCCGGGCCTCGGCCTCACGCCCGGCCGCCAGCAGGGCGTCGGCGTACGCGTACCGCAGCCGCGCGGTCCACGGCTGTACGGAGCTGGACGCCAGCTCGGGGCTCTGCAGGGTCACGATGGCGGCGTCCAGCTGCCCCATGTCCCGCCGGGCACCGGCCGCGACGAGCCGCATCTCGACCTGCCCGGCCTTGTCCAGCTTCTGTGTCTCGGGCTCACCGGCCATCGCCAGCGCCCGCTCGGGCCGTCCGAGGCCGCGCTCGCAGTCCGCCATGACGGGCCACAGCTCGACCCCGCCGGTCATCCGCCGCGAGGCCCGGAACTCGGCCAGCGCCTCGGAGTACCGCTGAGTGGCGTACGCGGCGAACCCGGCGGCCTCGCGGACCGCGGCGACCCTGGAGGCCAGCCGCAGCGCGACGCGGGAGTAGCCGTACGCCTCCTCGGGCTCCTCGTCGATCAGCCGCGCGACCATGACGAGGTTGCGCGACACGTCGTCGGCGAGGCCCTTCGGCAGGCTCTGCAGCTCCTGCCGGACGTCCTGGTCGATCTCCTCGCCGGTGACGTCGTCCGGGATGGGCAGCCGCTTGACGGGCTCGCGCTCCGGCCGGTCGCGGTCGCGGTCCCGGTCGTCACGGCGGAAACCGCCGCCGGAACGGTCGTCGCGGCGCCCGTAGCCGCCGCCCGAGGGGCGGCCACCACGGTCACGGTCGTACCCGCCGCCGGGCCGTCCGCCGGGACGACCGCCCCGGTAACCGCCCCGGTCGTCGTCACGACGGAACGACGGCCGGTCGTCCCTGCGGTCGTCGCGCCGGTCGTGCGAACGGTCGTCACGCCGCCCGTAGCCGCCGGAGCGCTCGCCGCCGCGGTCGTCACGACGGTCATCACGGCGGAAGGAAGGCCGGTCGTCGCGGCGCTCGTGGGGACGGTCGTGCGAACGGTCGTCGCGACGGAAGCCACCACCGGGACGGTCACTGCCACGGTCGTCACGGCGCGGCCCGCGGTCCCGGTCGTTGCCGCGGTCGTTGCCGCGGAACCCACCACGGTCACGGTCACGGTCGTCACGACGGAACGACGGACGGTCGTCACGACGGTCGTGCGAACGGTCATCACGGCGGAAGCCACCGGAACGCTCGCCACCCCGGTCGTCCCGCCAGTCGTCCCGACGTCCCTGAGAACGGTCGTCACGACGGAACCCGCCACCGGGACGGTCGCCGCCCCTGCGGTCGTCACGGCGATCGTCACGGCGGTCGTGCGAACGGTAGCCACCACGGTCGCCGCGGTCCCGGTCGTCGTCACGGCGGAAGGCCGGCCGGTCGTCCCTGCGGTCGTCACGCGGGCCTCGGTAGCCACCGCCGGGGCGGTGGTCGTCACGCCGCCCGTAGCCGCCGGAGCGCTCGCCGCCACGGTCGTCACGGCGGTCGTCACGGCGGAAGGAAGGCCGGTCGTCACGACGGTCGTGCGAACGGTCGTCACGACGGAACCCGCCACCGGGACGGTCGCCGCCACGGAAGCCACCGCCGGGACGGTCACCACCACGGTCGTCACGGCGGTCGTCACGGCGCGGCCCGCGGTCCTGGTCACGGTCGTTGCCGCGGAACCCACCACGGTCACGGTCACGGTCGTCGCGACGGAACGGCGGCCGGTCGTCGCGGCGCCCGTAGCCTCCGCCCGAGGGGCGGCCACCACGGTCGTCACGGGCACCCCGGTAACCTCCGCGGTCCCCGTCACGACGCGGGCCACGGTCGTCGCGACCACCACGGAATCCGCCCCGGTCACCACCGTCTCGACGGCGCGGTTCGCGCTCCGGACGGTCGTCGGGAGAGTTGGTGGACATCGACGTGACTCCTGTCTTCGGTACTGCGGCCATTCTCGCGCACCCGGCGATGGGGCGCGCTGCGACGGAAATAAAAAAGGCCCTGGGCCCAGCGTTGAACGCTGGACCCAGGGCCCTGAAAGATTGTTCGGCGGTGTCCTACTCTCCCACAGGGTCCCCCCTGCAGTACCATCGGCGCTGAAAGGCTTAGCTTCCGGGTTCGGAATGTAACCGGGCGTTTCCCTCACGCTATGACCACCGAAACCCTAACGGTTTCGAGCGAACAAGCACACTCTTCAATTGATGTTCTGCTCAAAACCGGCAACGGTCGTTGCCTCAGAACTAACACAGTGGACGCGAGCATCAATGGACAAGCCCTCGGCCTATTAGTACCGGTCACCTCCACCAGTTACCTGGCTTC